>NZ_JALHPM010000107.1:0-24108 GCF_022842525.1 Luteitalea sp. | reverse complement strand
CTGCCGTCGCTCATCGAGCGCGCCCGCGGCGCGGCGCCGCCGGTGCTGCCGCGGGTGGCGGGTTGACGCCGCCATCGGCGATGAACTGCGCCATGCGTTTCTCGAGCACCGGCAGCGGCACCGAGGCGATCGCCAGGATGGCATCGTGGAACTGGCGCTGGTCGAACGTCGGGCCGAGCGCCGCCTCCGCGTCGCGCCGGTGCCGGCGGATCTGCAACTCGCCGATCTTGTAGGCGAGGGCCTGGGCCGGCCAGGCGATGTAGCGCTCGACCTCGGTGGTGATCTCGTGCTCCGAGAGCGCCGCATTGTCCCTGAGATAGGTCATCGCCTGCTCACGCGTCCAGCCGAACTGGTGCAGTCCCGTGTCGATGACCAGCCGGCTGGCGCGCCACATCTCGTACGTCAGGCGCCCGAAGTCCTCGTACGGCGTCTCGTAGATGCCCATCACCGTGCCGAGCCACTCGGTGTAGAGGCCCCAGCCTTCGCCATAGCTCGAGAACGACGTGCCGCGCCGGAACGGCGGTCGCTCCGGACCCTCGAGCGCCAGGGCGGCCTGCATGGAGTGGCCAGGCGTGCACTCGTGCAGCGTCAGCGCCGCCAGCGTGTAGAGCGGGCGGGCGGGCAGGTTGTAGGTGTTCATCTGGCAGGCGTCGAGCCCGCCGCGTCCGCCCGTGTAGATCGGCGCCAGCGACTCGGGCACCGGCCGGATGCCGTGGCGGCGGCGCGGCAGGAAGCCGATGGTCTCGGCGAGCTTCCAGTCGGCCTTCTTGGCCACGTACGCCGCATACGACAGCAACTCGCGCGGGGTCTTCGCGTAGAACTGCGGGTCGGTGCGCAGGAACTCGAAGAAGGCCGGCATGCTGCCGGTGAAGCCGGCGCGCTCCCGGGTGCGCTCCATCTCCTCCCGGATGCGCGCCACTTCGCGCAGGCCGATCTCGTGTATCTCCCTGGCCGTCAGTGGCAGCGTGGTGAATTTCTCGATCATCGCCGCGTAGTAGGCGTCGCCATCCGGCAGAGCGCTCGCCCCCACGGTCGTCCGCGCGCCGGGCAGGTACTCGTCGCGCATGAACGTCAGCAGACGGGCGTATGCGGGGGCGACGACCTCGCGCAGCACCGACTCCGCCTCGGCGCGCAGCGCCGCCTGCTCGGCCGCCGGCATCGTCGTCGGCATCTGGGCGAACGGCGCGTACAGGGGGTTGGTCGTGTCGCCCTTCACGTAGGGCTCGATCGTGCGATCGCGCCCGACCACCGAGACGCGCGGCACGGTGAAGCCCCGGGCCAGGCCGGCCCGCATGTTGACGATGTGCTCGTCGAAGTGACGCGGCACATCGCGCAGGCGGCTCAGATAGGCGCGATATGCAGTGGCCGTGCCGAACCCCTGACGCGGCGTGAAGGACGTCCAGAAGAAGGTGTCGCTGTTGAACGGCGTCTCGTAGGTGCGGAAGCGGATGTCGGCAGCCAGCGCCGTGATGGCCGCCCGGAACACCTGGGCGTTGACCTGCTCCTCGGCCGACAACTGATCGACGGGAATGGCGTCGAGTGCCGCCAGTGTGCGAGTCCAGTAGGCGAGCCGCGCCTGCTGCGACGCCGCGCTGACGCTCGCGAACCTGTCGCTCGGGCCGCCGTCGCCGGACGGATCGCCACCGCGCCCCAACTCCTTGCGCCGCCAGTTCCACTCCTCGGTGTACAGCGCCCGCAGTCGCTCGTCGGCCGACGAGGGCGCCGGCGCCGGTTGTGCGGCGGCCATGCCGGACAGGCAGGCGAGAGCGAGGCCGAGGGACGTCAGCGTGCGAAGGCCGGTGCGGCGGGACATGTGCCCGCCACGATAGCGCAGGTCGCACGACGGGACGACGCTACTTCGCGAGCGCTGCGGCCGCCGCCTGCTGGAAGGCCAGACGCGCGGGGCTGCCATCGCTGTTCGGCAGACCGGCGCGCTGAATCATGAGGATGTAGGCGACCCCTTTGTCCGGATCGATCCACGCCTGTGTGCCCCAGGCGCCGCCGTGACCGTAGGTGCCGGGCGACAGCATCGACGCCACGCCGTCGTGCGGCGTGCGCAGGATGCTCGTGCCCAGGCCCCAACTGTAGTGGGCGCCGCGGTTGCCCCACTCGGCGGTCTGGAAGAAGCCGGTCGGCAGGTCGCCGGTGAGCGGCGTCGTCAATGCCGCCATCGCCGCGGCGCTGAGGTAGCGTCGCCCGTCGAGCGTGCCGCCGTTCAGCAGCATCTGACAGAACCGCGCATAGTCGGGCGCCGTCGAGTACAGGCCACCGTTGCCCTGCGGCGGACGGGTGCGCGAGCCGTACTCCGGGCGTGGTGGCACGGCCTCGAGCGCGCCGGTCGCGGTGTTGGTCGCATAGGCGGTGGCGAGCCGGGTCCGCTGAGCCTCCGTCGGGTAGAACGTCGTGTCCTTCATGCCGAGCGGGTCGAAGATCCGCTGCTGCACGAAGGCATCGAACGTCATCCCGCTGATGACCTCGACGATGCGCGAGGCGGCGTTGATGCCGCTCTGGGTGTACTGCCATCGCTCGCCCGGCTCGTACTGCATGGGGGCAGCCAGCCACAGGGCCTCGAGGTCGGCCAGCGTCCTGGCCTGGAGCGCGGCCGGGCCTGGCGCCTCGCCGAGACCAGACGTATGGGTAAGAATCTGCGCAATCGTCACGTTCGCGGGCTTGCCGCTCGGTGTCTTCAGACCCGCGAAGCCTGGCAGGTGCTTCGCCACCGGATCGGAGATGGTCAGCTTGCCCTCGTCCTGGAGCATCAGGATGGCCACGCCGGTGACGGGCTTGGTCATCGAGGCAATCCAGAACAGCGTGTCCGGCGTCATCGCGCGCTTCGAGGCCAGGTCGGCCGCCCCCGTGGCGTCGACGTGCAGGACACGGTCCCTGGCGACGACCATGGTGACGGCGCCGGCGACCTCCTGTCGGGCCACCAACTCCCGCATGGCGACGGCCACGCCGGGCAACGCCGGCTCCAGGGCGGCCGCGGTCAGCGTGGCGGCGACGACGAGCAGCGCGGTGAGACGGATGTGGGGCATGCCGACGAGGTGTAGCGCGTCGATCGCCTGGGCGTCAAGGCGGGGCGGATACGCGCGGCGGGCGCCGGCTCCACCGTATACTTGGCCCCTTGCCACAGACCTGGCGCGTCGTCTCTCTGCTCTGCGCGGTCACGTGCGTCGGCTACCTGGTCCGCGCCGATGTCGCCGTGGCGCAGGAACGCATGGTGCCGGCGCTCGGCCTCACGATGACCGCCATGGGCGCCATCACGGCCTGGGGCTTCCAGCTGGCCTACACCGTGTTCCAGGTGCCGGGGGGGCTGGTCGGTGAGCGCATCGGCGTCCGTCGGGCGCTGATGCTGGCCCTGATCGGCTGCAGCGTGGCGTCGCTGGCCACCGGCGTGTTGCCGGAGTCGCCGGCCGCGGCCGTACCGGCGCTGTGGATCACCCGCGTCCTGCTCGGGATCTCGCAGGGGGCCATCTTCCCGGTGGCGGCGATGGCCGTGATGATGCACGTGCCCCCCGACCAGCGCGTGCGCGCGACGTCGCTCTACATCTCGACGTCGGTGCTGGGGGCCGCGCTGGCGCCCCTGATCATGGCGCCGACGATGGAGGCGTTCGGGTGGCGGGCGGTGTTCGTGGTGAGTGGCGTCATCGGCGCGGCGACTGCTGTCGTCTGGTGGACCTTGATGCCGCCCCCCGCACACGACCTGGTGATGGCGTCGACGACCTCGATGGCGGACTCCCGGCGTGAACTCGTGCGGTTGTTCGCCAACCCGTCGCTCCGCCGGCTGTCGCTGGCGTACCTGCTCCACTCGGCCGTCTGGTTCGTCTTCATGTTCTGGTTCTTCCGCTACCTCGTCGATGGTCGCGGCTTCACGGTGCTGGCCAGCGGGGTGTGGGCCAGTCTGCCGAGCATCAGCGGTTTCGTGTGCGCGCCTCTGATCGGCATCGCGGCCGACCGTCTCGGCCGCCGCGTCGGTGCGGGCCGCGCCCGCCGGTTGGTGGCGATGAGTTGTCTGCTGGCCGCGGCGGCCTTCGTGGGCGTCGGCGCCGTGCTGCCCAACGCCGTCCTGGCCATCCTCGCGCTGAGCGTGGCCTCCGCGAGCATCAACGGCGCCGAAGGGCCGTTCTTCGTCACGGCCACTGCCCTCGGGGCCGCGTCACCCGGACCGGCTGCGGGCCTGCTCAACCTGATGGGGAACCTCGGGGGCGTGCTCTCGATCTGGCTGGTACCGCATATGGCGGCGGCGTGGGGCTGGATCGCGACGCTGGTCTTCTGGTCGGCCGCGTGTGTCATCGCGGCGCTGCTGTGGTTGACCGTGCAGGTCGAGCGCGATCCCGCGGCGGTCGCCTGACGCCAAGGCCAGGGGCCACAGCGGGCACCCGTGAGCCGGCGCCTACAGTTCGGTGACGCGGATGTTGCGGAAGCGGACCTTGCTGCCGGTGCTCCAGTCCTTGCCGGCATGGATCTGCAGGCCGATGCGGCCTTCTTTCGGCACGCCGCTGGTGGTCTCGGCGGTGTGCTGGAAGTCGGTCACCGCCACGCCATTCAGCCAGAAGCGGATCCGCGCCGGTTCTCCCTGGATCTGGATCTTCACGGTGTTCCAGGCGCCCTGCCGGAAGTGCTTCTTGCCTTCGGGCGCTTCGTGCACCGTCTCGCGCCCCCACGACAGGTAGACATCGCCGAACTTCTTGTTCTGGTCGTTGTCGAGTGTCAGCTGGTGGTTCTTGCCGTCCTCGCCCATGCGGAGGAACACGCCGCTGTCGGCCGGTTCGTCGAGGTTGACGTCGAACTCGATGATGTAGTCCCGATAGGTCTTGTCCGTGACCAGGAAGCCGCCCATCCCGGGCGGGTCTTGATCGCCGACGAGCGCGCCGTCGATGACGTCCCACTTGCCGCCGCGGTAGTCAGCAGGCACGCCCTGCGGCTTGTGCCAGCCGCTCAGGGTCTTGCCGTCGAAGAGGGCGACGCTGGCCTTCGGTGCCTGGGCGGCGATGTGATGCATGCCGGGGCCCGCCAGCAGTGCAGTGACACCGAGCGAGAGCATCGTGGTGGTGGTGCGGAGAGTCATGGGCGCGATTGTGTCACGGCACATGGGGCGGTGCGGCACCGTGCTATTCTCGCGGCGCCACCGCGGCCACTGTCGCATGCTCGTCAATTGGTCGCATCGTCGCACGCTCGAACGCCGCATGCGGCGCCGCGGATTCCGCCTCGCGTCGCGCGCGCTCGGCGCCGCGGTCGTCACGCGGACCGTGGAGCCACTGCTCGCAGCGATGTCGCGCCGGGAGTCGACCGCGGACGACATGAGCCTGGCCTGCCGTGTGGATTCGGCTCAGGAAGCCGCATCGCCTGCCCCAGGCGCTCCGCGGCCTCCAGCTGACCCGAATTGATGAGGAACTGCATGAGCCCCACCTGTGCCCAGGCACGGAACTCCGTCAGCGCCGGGTCGGCGGACCTTTCTGGAAGAACCGTCGCCTCGATAGCTTGCCGCAGGGCGTCCTCGAGGGGGACGAACCGCGCGTCGTCGGCCACGCGGGCGGAGAGTGCCAGCAGAGATTCGAGCGGCACGAGCACGGCGCCCTGCAGCCTGCGCACCGCCCGCGTCCGATCTGGGGTCGCGGGCGCCGACGCCGAGATGTCCTGGCGCAGACGTGTCAACGACGCCGTCACCTCGGGTCCAAGGTTGCGCTGCAGTGAAGCCTCGAGTGCCGACGTCGCCGCGGCGTAGTCGCCGGTCAGATACAGGTCGATGATGTCGAGCCACATGCCCGGCTCGGCGGCGCGGGCCCATGCGGATCCCGCCAACCAGCACACGAGCGGCACGACCAGCCAGGCGGTTCCCACGGTGAGTGCCGGACGTCGCGTACAGGGCGGCTTGTCACACATAGAGGCTCGCGGGCGGCGCGGGCAAATCTCGCGTCAACGCTCCAGGTCGACCAGAAGCAACGCCAGCACCGGGGGCAGGTCGCGGACGATGGTCTCCCAGATGATCGGGACACTGACGCCGAAGTACTCATGGACGAGCAGGTTGCGCAGGTCGCGCATCTCTCGCCACGGCACCCCGGCCAACCGTTGCATCGTGGCGTCGTCCACGTGCCGCGCGGCCTCCCCAATCACTTCGAGATTCCGCACCACGGCGTCGATCGCCATGTCATCCGAGGAGAACGACGCGAGTGTATGGGTGGCCGTGTAGCGGCGAATTCGTGTGATGGCCTCGACAATGTCCTGCACACGGAGCCGGCTGTCCCTAGGCGGCACGCACGGCCTCGGTGAGGATGCGCTCGCGAAGCTGCGGCTTCAGCGCCTCGCGCGTGACCAAATCAACGGGCCGCCCCAGCAACTCCTCGAGGCGTCGCCGCAACCGCGCGAACTCGAACAGGGACACCGGGCGCGCGAACGAGACCAGCAGGTCGATGTCGCTGTCGGGCCTGAGTTCTCCACGCGCCGCCGAGCCAAAGACCCACAGGTCGCTCACGGCATGCTCGTGCAGCTCCGGGAGATGACCCGCCAGGAGCGCGAGGACGTCGGCAGGGTTGGACATGGCGATCGCTGCCGATTGTACCGCTCTCGGTGACGATGCCCAGCGCCGCGCGTCTTGCCAACCGCGGCGCGGCGGGACACCGTAGCCTTCGTCTCGGCCTCTTCCTCCACACCGCGGACGGAGACGCCGCCTCGGCTGCCGGCTAACGCGGTGCTGAAGGCGGCAGCCGGAGAACGGGGGATTCGAGCTCGACGTCTGGCTGAGGCGGCTGGATGGTCTGAGGACGGCAGCATGACGTCACTGGCGCTGAGCCCGCGCGCCGAGGGTCGAACTCACGTTGGCGGCACTCGCAAGGCACTCGGACTCTTGATTGCTCAGCCCTATTCAAGTTCCTCCAGGGCGATCAGGCCCCTCTTGAGTGCCTGAACGAGGGCCTGCGTTCGATTGTCCGCCTGGAGCTTTGCCAACACATGGCCAACGTGGGTCTTGATCGTCTCCTCGCTGATCGCGAGTGAGACGGCGATCTCCTTGTTGGAACGACCGCGCGCCAGCTCGCGCATGACTTCCACCTCCCTCGCCGTGAGCTCGTCTGACGCGGTCACGGCGTGCATGAGGTGCGTGGTGACCCCGGGGTCGATGTAGGGGCGTCCGGCTGCGACACGCCGCACCGCTGCCAGGAGCACTTCGGGGTCCGCGTCCTTGCGGACGTAGCCGAGGGCACCGGCCCGCAAGACCGCCATCATTCGCGGTTCATCGACCAGAGCCGTCAATGCGATCACTTTCACGCCTGGACGACGAGCGAGCAAGCGGCGAGTCGTCTCGATGCCATCGATGCCTCCGGGCAGGAGCAGATCCTGAAGCACGACATCTGGCTTCCACTCGTCCACGTGGTCGAGCGCCTCCTCGCCGCTCGAGGCCACACCGACCACCGTCAAGTCGTCGAACGACTCGAGGTAGGCCTGCAGACTCCGGGTCACCACTCGGTGATCGTCGACCAGCACGATCGTCGTCATGAGGTGGGGCCCTCATGTGTGGGGCCGAGTGGATCGCCAGCCCGCCGGAGCCGCAGCCACGTTCGAAGGTGGCCGGCGAACAGGAGACCAAAGACCACGAGCGAGACGTTGCCCAAGCCGGGTCCCTTTTCGACCAGGTTGACCAGAAGAAGCACGATGGCGACGCCGAGCACCGCGGCGAGGCCCAGCGCTTGCCGCCGCAGATGCCGGCGGGCATCCGCGGTCTCGAACGGTATCGACAGCTTCACGAGTGTCCCCGCCCCGTCAGCCGTGCCGATCTCGACGCTCCCGCCGAGCTCTCTGGCGCGGGTGCGCATGTTGTGCATACCCATGCCGCCTGATGCCGCATTCTCGTCGAACCCCCGCCCATCGTCCCGCACGTTCACCTCGACACAGGCCGGAGTGGTAGCGAGCGACACCGCGACGTGACGCGCTCGGGAATGCCGGCCGACGTTGGCGAGCGCTTCCTGCACGATGCGGAAGATGGCCTGATAGGCGCCTGGTGCCAGGGCATTCTCGCTCGGCAACTGCCCGACCGTCACGTCGACCACCGCGCCCGTGCGGAAGGCCAAGGCCTCGCAGTGTTTCCGGATGGCTTCGACCACCCCTGTGCTTCCCAGCGGCGCGACGCGCAGTTGCTCCAGCATCGCTTCCATTTCAGTCATCGCTTCCCTCGCCGACTGTCGGACCTGCGCCAGGGCATCGCGGGCGCCCGCCACGTCGGCGCCGAGGCGTGCTTCGGCAGTCGCCGCGCTGGTCTGGATCGCGAAGATCTGTTGCTTGACCGCGTCGTGGAGATCCCGGGCAAGCCGGTTTCGTTCCTCCTGCGCAGCTGCCTCGCGAATCTGCTGTTCCTGAAGGCCGAGCGACGTCGAATCCGAGCGCTGTCGGCTCAACGAAAGGGCCAGTGACGCTGGGCGCGGTGCTTTCCATTCGGAAGGAAATCGGACATAGAGCAGGCCCAGGATGACGGCCAGCATCGTCCAGGCGACGTTCCTGGCCATCGCAACGTCTCCCAGCGGACCCGCGGTCTGAATCACGAGCATCGCCCAGACGACGGCGTGGGCGGCGATGAACCAGGGGAGCATGCGCTTGCGCCCGAGAGAGTCCTCCGCGCTCAGTCCAACGGCCAGGACACCTGCCGCCAACAGCACGGCTCCGACCATGCGGATGAGTGCCGCTTTGCCCCACGGAATCTCGTGCAGATGCGAACCGAGCCACAGCGGTCCCCATCCCGCCATGGCCACGCCTGCCACGAACAGCAAGGCAGCATAGGCACGCAGTGCCATCCGGGTGTCCGTGGATTCAGCGACGGGTAGGCCAGCCATGCCCAGAGTCTAGGCGTCACACACGAGGAGGCACATCCCGCCCTCGATGGAGACCTGCTCCCCCAAGCGGGGGAGTCTTGCTCGCCTACCTGGCGGCTGACGGTCCGACAACCGCACGCAGGCCCCCGAAGACCTCAGAGGGGCAGAAAGAGCACGCGGCCCTCCCACTCGAGGTCCAGGCTGCACTCCGCGACAAGCGCAAGATCTTCGATGGCGGCACCCACCGGTGCGCGGGAAGCAACGGCGATGACACCGGCCATCGGATTCCCGTCCGTGACACGCATGAGCGCCAAGCCGACCAACGTGGTCACATCGTGCGTCAACAGGACTCTCTGCTCCCCAGCGGCCCATGCCAGAACAGTCGGGTCGTCGGCTCCGGACAAACCGACATCCTGGATGCGAACAAGGTCGAGGTCGGGGAAACGGCGGCGAAGGCCGCGGACGACGCCGGCGTTGAAGTTCTCGTCCGCGGCCAGTCGGAGCATCGAGTGGAGCGCCTACCGTCGCCGCGCGAGCAGGCGTTCGCGGACTCCGGTCGAGGGGAATCGCCGTTCGACGTCCTCGCGCACGCGCCCAGCCGCCGCATCGCGCTCGACGCGATACGCATCCACGTCGGGCTTGTGCCGAAGGTAGTAGGTGATGACTGAGTACACGTCGACGAGCGGGACCGTGGGGTACTGCTGCGCGATCTCCTCGGCCGTCGCGCCCGTCTCGAACGCGTCGACGACTGTCTCGAGCGTGACTCGCGTTCCCGCCACGCGCACGACGCCTTGTGCGTCGGTGTGGATGGGCACGCGTTCGATGACGTTGGCCGCATTCATGGGTGATTCCCGAATCAGGATTATACGCTCGCCTCCAAGCCCTTCGCGGTGCCGAGGATGCGCTGGACGAACGTCGGGGTACGCGCGCTGGCAGCGTTGGTCGGTCATCCGCTCGGCCCGGTACGCCTAGCGAGCAGTACAGCGATCTGCTGATCTGGACTCCTGGTGACGCGCTGAGCACGCGCGCCGCCGGTCGGTCGGCTGGTGGAGGCACTCAGAGGGCATGGGCCGGGACTCAATTGCCAGCTTCGTCTCCTGGGGCCGGCTCTAGGCCGTCAACACGCCAGAGGCGACCTGAGCGAACGACCCCGCAGTGGTAGCAGCCACTGGAAGCGTTGTCGATGTTGTACCAACGGTGGTCGCCTCCAACTGCGTCGCAGTCCTCGCCCTTGGCGGCCAAGCCGAGTTCAATGAGGAAATACGGAAGCTGGGTCCGAATCCAGGTTCGCCATCGGTACGGATGGTGTTCGTCCCACATGACACGCCTTACCTCATGCGGTGCTGTGACGTCGCTTGAACGAACTGCTCGTCGGATAGAGGTAGAGGAGTGAGCGTCCAGTCCAAGCTGCGCAGCATCTGCTCCTCGGCGTCGTCCCACGTCGCGTGGTAGTGATGGATGTGCGGGCATGGAATTTCGACGACGGCACTCTCGCGAATGCCGAGCTGGCGCAGCGCCGCCTCAAACTCGCCGAGGGGGCCATAGGCGTAGATGACTCCGTGACGATCCAGCACGAGGGTCGCGTCATCGTCATGAGAGCGGACCCACAAATCGTGTCGCGAGTCCTCGTTGAGAAAGCTGCCAAAGCGCCGCAAGAACGCGCGTAGTTCGTCCTGCGAGAGAACAGGGCTTTCGTACCGCGCGAGCGCGGCGCCCGTACGCGTCGTGTGCAACACGTACAGCACCTGGAAGGGCCCGAGAAGCGTGCGCGCGAGGGTCGCTACGCAGTCCGCCGAGTCGCCGTCCACTCCGACGCAGAGGCGTGCGTGTCCTCCGGCATCTTCGTGGGCGAAGATGTCGCCATAGGCGAACGCCTGGGGTTGCTCTCCAACGAGAGACTCAATCTTCATGGTCACGACTCAGCCACTTGTTCCAAGGGGTATATCGGTCCCGCGTCTCTCTCCCTTAGCTGCCACCTGACTACTCCAGTCCAAGCGGTTCGACGGTGTGACGACGCGGTGATGCACCGAAGATGGGCACGAAGGTGGTCGTGGGGCCTGTCTTCGCCCGCGTGCGCTCGGACTGCTCGAGGGGACCCTCTCTCCACCTTGGTCGGCACGGCATGATGGAGCCCACCAGGGGGCCAGCGAGGGGGCCAGCGACGCGGGGGTCTCCTGGCCCCCTTGCCAGGGGCAACCGTGGCGTGTAGAAGGTGCATCCGCCCTTCACCGTCGACGCGGACACGCGCAGCAAACCTCCACGTCGCAACGGGTTGCTGCAACGGTCGCGCTCAAGAGGCGGCGGGTTGAGCCGCCCACCCGCCCGCGCAGCGCCACGACCAGGAGGGGAGTAGGGGCGTGAACGACCCCCCTCCCGAGCGCGGAACCCGGCCCCGCACCCCGCCCCGACGGGGTCGTTCACGCCCCGCTGCAGGTGCAGCTGCCTGACCCACGTGGCGGCGCTTCCAGGCGGGAAGAGAGCGGCTCGTTCCTGGCCCGCTGTAAGGTTCCGCCGAGAACGCGAGTTCAGGTAAGCAGAGACCAGTACCGCGCTGCATGCTCGAACCCGGGCAGAGCAGTGTCGTCGCGCACCGCCTCACCGACGCTGCGTTCGTGGAGCGTGCCGCGCGGCGCCGTCCACCCGGCGGTCATCTCCTCCGGGACCGTTCGGTCTCACCTCTGGTCGACCTGAGTGGTCGCCGCCGCACGCGCCACGACGGCCCGGGTGGTCCCGCCGCACGCGCCCCAGTGGCGCCCGCCAGACCAGTTCGATGAGCAGGACCATCACGAGCGCGATGGTCGGCCCGTTCTCGTGCCCGTCAAGGCGCCTCGCTGTCCCTCGGCCCGCGCCGACGGCGCGGCTTCGGCCTTGACGGGACCCTCGAACGAGCCGGATACCGGCAACTGCGTGATGGTCCGGGACAGGTCCCGCGCCCAGGCATGGTGCGGGTCGTGTCAGGACAGGACACCACCATGGACGACATGGTCGAACCGCAGGACCCGCGCGACCTGCTGCCGATACCGCGTTGCCGTCAGCTGCTGGGCGACGAGGCCATCGACCTGACCGACGCCGAGGTCGAGGAGCTGCGCCGCCACGCGCATGTGCTCGCCCACGCCCTGCTGGAAGTGTTCCTGCATCGCCGAGCCCAGGCTGAGTGAACCGATGCGCCCGGCCACAAACGCCTTGAAGCCGCTCGGCGACGGGACTACGCTGCCAATCATGGCCGGCGCCGTCATCTACATCCGCGTCAGCACGAAGGAGCAGACGGAGAACCTGAGCTTGCCGACCCAGCTCCGGGCCTGTGAGGAGTACTGCCGCCGCGAAGGTCTGGACGTCCTCGAGCGCTTCAGGGAAGAGGGCGAGAGCGCGAAGACGGCGGACCGCACCGAACTGCAGCGACTGCTCGCGTTCTGCCGCACGAACAAGGGCCGTGTGCACTTCGTGGTCGTGTTCAACCTGACGCGCTTCGCTCGCGACAAGTACGACCACTTCGCGTTGCGCTCGCTCCTGAAGTCGCTGGGCATCTCCCTTCGGTCGGCCACCGAGCCGATCGACGACACGTCCACCGGCAAATTGATGGAAGGCGTGCTGGCCGCGTTCGCGCAGTTCGACAACGACGTGCGCTCGGACCGCACACGGGCCGGCATGAAGGCCGCGCTCGAACTCGGACGCTGGGTGTTCCTGGCGCCGCTCGGGTACATGAACGCGCCGCGCATGTTGGGCAAGAGCCTCATGCCCGACCCTGAACGCGCGCCGCTCGTGCGAAGGGCCTTCGAGGAATACGCCACCGAGCGGTTCACGAAGCAGCAGCTGTTACAGCAGGTGACGGCCTGGGGACTGCGCAACCGGCGCGGCCAGCCGCTCAGCTCGCAGGCGATCGGGATGCTGCTGCGCAACCAGTTCTACGCCGGCATCGTCGACGTCGCCGAGTACGGGGTGCGCGGCCGGCGTGGAGACTTCGAGCCGCTGGTCAGTGAGGACAATTTCTATCGCGTGCAGGCCGTGCTGTCGGGCCGCACGCCGAGCCTGGCGCCGCAGCTCCAGGGGCACCCGGATTTCCCGCTGCGTGGCTTCGTACGATGCGAGTCCTGTGGCCGCGGTCTCACCGGCAGCTGGTCGAAGGGGCGAAGCCGCTACTACGCCTACTACCACTGCCGTCCCGGCTGCCGCGGCGTCAACGTGACCAAGGCCAGGCTCGAGACGTTGTTCGAGAAGGAGCTGGCCCGACTGCAGCCGACTGCCGGCTACATGCGGCTGCTGAAGGAATCGGTCCTCCAGATCTGGAACGCCCGCAAGGAGTCTGCCCGTGCCGACCTTGCGCGCGCCGCACGCCAGGCCGAAGCCATTCAGAAGAAGCTCGACCGTCTGGACGAGGCGTTCCTGTTCGAGCGCTCGATCGATATCGACGTCTACGACCGGCACGCGGAGAAGCTGCGCGAGGAGCTCACGCTGCTCCGCATCGACAGGCATGCCACGGAGATTGAAGAGCTCGACGTGGAAGGGATCCTGGCGTTCGCCGAGCGCGTGCTGCCGCGCGCCGCAGACCTGTGGCTACAGGCCTCACTGGACCAGCGCCAGCGGTTCCAACAGCTGTTCTTTCCCGAGGGAATGACGTTCGACGGCCGCGACTTCGTTGGAACCGCCGTAACTACACGGGCGTTCAACTACTTGCAGCCGATTGAGGGGGGAAATGAAAGGATGGTGGACCTGACCGGGATCGAACCGGTGACCTCCTGAATGCCATTCAGGCGCGCTCCCAGCTGCGCTACAGGCCCACGCAAAGACAACGGAGTATAGCCTACCCCGGCGACGAAAGCCAGTCGACCAGTCGGCCGATCCCGCCGCTCGACTCCGAGTGCAGCTGCGAGACCCCCTCGGCCGACTCGGCGCGGGCCTCGGCGCGGGCGAGGGCGTCGGCGCCATCCCGCTCCGTCTTGCCCGGGCTGTTCGTGATGACGCTGCTGAAGGTGAAGACCACCCGTCGCGTCACCCCGCCCGTCACGTACTCGTACTCGGGCGCCACCCGCGCCTGGACCTTCCGCAACTGCTGAGCCACGTGTCGCGGGACGGCCCCCGGCAGGAACATTGCGACACAGTGTGCACTGCTCCGGTACACTCTGGTCTCGTTGCCGAACGTGCCTTTCAGCAGTTGCGCCAGCGCGACCACGACGCGCTTCAGCACCGGAGCCCCATGCCCGTCGAGGATGGCCTGCGGCTCGTCGATCCGGCAGATGACCACGGATGCCGCGCCATGAGGGGCCCCCGCGACGGCGCCGAGCAGCAGCGGCCGGCCCAGCAGTCCGCCCGCCGGGTCGCGCGCCTCGGCCGGCGGCCTGATGGCGGCGTCGACCTTCGTGAGTTCGCCGGCGACCGAGGCGAGGCGCGACGACTCCCGCCGTTCGCCCTGGTGCACGCACTGCCGCAACTGGTCGACCTCGCGGTTCAACTCCCGACGCAGGGTGCGGATGTCCTCGATCTGGGTCAGGTCGGCGACCCGCGCGCTGCTCCGCATCAAATCGTCGCGAAACGCCACCGCATCGCCGCGCAGGCCGTCCACGAGCTCGCGGAGCAGGCGGATGATGCCGGTGAATTCTGCCTCGCGCGCCGACGTGTGCCCCGACAGCCGCGCATAGGCCTGCGACGCATCGCCGATCAGCCGCAACCCGGCCCCGGACAGATCGTCGGCGTGCTCACTCGCCCGCAGCCGGTCCCGCGATTGCCGCAAGCGGGTCCGCAGGGCCTCGGCAGGGAACTCGGGTCCGCTCGGGAACTGCGCCTCCAACAGGGCGACCAGGTCCTCGACCACACCCACGAGGGCCGCACGCGTGCCCGCGGCGGTGCCGGTCGCGGCGGTGTGTCCGAGCTCGAGCGTGATGGGCCGACTGGGCATCGTGGGGTCCCTTCAGGGAATCGGCGCACGGGCGTCCGCCGTGAAGCCGGAGGCCCGGAGGCCCCACAGGGCAGCCAGCGGCCCGCGGATTGCAAGTGACTCGGCCGCGCCGAGACACGGCACAACAGCCGGAGTGTGCCTTCGGGCGACTCCTGGGGGGAGGCAGCATGCAGAGCAGGCAAGCAGCATGGGGCGGCATGGTCATGGTCGCGCTGACGATGACCGGGGTGCCCGCACTGGGCCAGACAACCGAGCGGGTCAGCATCGCCGCGTCGGGATCGCAGCCCATCGGGGGGCGGTACCTGCCGCGGCCCTCGGTCAGCGGTGACGGTACCGTCGTCGCCTTCGAGAGTCCCCTTGCCACCCTGGTGGCCGGCGACACCAACTCGGTGGGCGACATCTTCGTCCTCGCGGGCGGCGCGACCACCCGCATCAGCGGGCTGGCCGGCGCACAGACCAACTGCACGTCCCAGCGTCCCTCGGTCTCGGCCGACGGGCGCTTCATCGCCTTCGATTCCTGCGCCAGCAACCTGGTGGCCGGCGACGCCAACGGCACCAGTGACGTCTTCCTGCTCGATCGCCTGTCGAACACGGTGACCCGTCTCTCGGTGTCCTCGGCCGAGGCCGAGGCCAACGGCGCGAGCTTCTCGGCCACGGTCAGCCCCAACGGCCAGTTCGTCGCGTTCCTGACCCAGGCGACCAACCTCCAGGGCTCGATCGGTGTCGGGACCTACGTGGCGCTGCGCGACGTGGTCACCGGCAACACGTTCCTCGTGTCCCGGGCCACGGGCGCCAGCGGCACGCTCGCCACCTCGGACGTGCGCCCCAGCGTGGCCAACGACGGCACCGTGGCCTTTGCCACCCCGGTGTCCCTCGTCGGGGCCGACACCAACGGCGTTCCCGACATCTATCTGCGGCAGGGCGCCACGGGCGGCGCCCCGACCACCGTCCGCGTCAGCCTCTCGGCCACGGGCGCGCAGCTCGCCTCGGCCTCGACGCGTCCGTCGCTCAGCGCCGACGGGCTCCTCGTGGCCTTCGAGACGGCCGGTGCGGCGGTCGCGGCCGACCTCAACGGCATCACCGACGTGTACCTCCGCGATCTGTCGGCGGGGAGCACGGTGCTCGTCTCCCGCGCCACGTCGGGATCCGGCGGTAACGGCAACAGCATCGACGCCTCGATCAGCCCGAACGGCGAGTCGGTGGTCTTCACGTCACAGGCCGCCGACCTGGATGGCCCGTTCGACGCCTACTTCGACGTGTTCCGCGCCACCGTGTCGCGTGCCGCGGCGCCCGTGGCGGTCACGGGCCTCTCGCGGGTCAGCGCGGGCATCGCGTCGCCGCTGGGTGATTCGGCCAACGCCGACGTCGCCGACACCGGCCGTGTGGTCTTCTCCTCCGACGATCCGAACCTCGTCGTCGGTGATCTCAACGGCGACACCGATGTGTTCTCGTTCGACGGCACCGCGCTGTCGCGCCTGACCGTGCCCGGTCCCGGCCTGCTCGAGTCCTACTCGGGGCTGAGCCTGCGTCCGGCCCCCAGCTATGACGGCACCATCGTCGCCTTCCTGTCGTCGGGCACCAACCTGGTCTCGGGCGACAACAATGCCCGCACCGACGTGTTCGTGCGCAACCGCACGACGGGGGCCACCGAGCGCGTGCCGACGCCCTCGGGCTTCGAGGCGTTCGACGCCGACTGGGTGACGATCAGTCACGACGGTCGCTTCGTGGCCTACAACCGCGGCGCGACGTTCCTGTACGACCGCTTCAACCGGACGACGCAGACCGTCAGCGCGGCCACGCCCGGCGGCAGTGCCTCGGCCGGGGCCCAGCCCCGCATCAGCGCCAGCGGCCGCTACGTCGTCTACGTCACGTCGGCCGCGTTCGACGCGGCCGATACCAACGGCCAGCCTGACGTGTACCGCTTCGACCGCCTGACCGAGACCAACCTGCTGATCAGCCGCGGCACCACCGTCGGCGCGGCACCTTCGGGTGCGGCGACGATCTCGGGCAATGGCAACCTGGTGTCGTTCGTCTCGGCCTCGCCCAATCTGGTCGCCGGCGATGCCAACGGGCGCACGGACGTCTTCGTCCGCAACGTCCTGGCGGGCACCACGACGCGGGTCAGCACGAACGTGGACGCGCAGCCGGCCAGCATCGAGGCGCGTGACGCCTTCATCAGCGCCGACGGCGTGTTCGTCACCTACCTGCTCTCGAGTTCGATTCTCACCAGCGAGGCGTCGGCGGCTTCTGACGTCTACACCGTCCGCGTCGACGGCTCGAACGTCCGCGGACCGCTCAACGGCCCGACCGAAGGGACGGGCAGTGCGCAGGGCTCCTACGACCCGACCCTCAGCATCTTCGGGCGCTTCCTGGCGTACCGTTCGTATGCGACCGATCTGGTCACCGGCGACACCAACGGCGCCGCCGACGTGTTCGCGCGCCAGATTCTCGGACCGCCATCCGCGCCGGGCGGCGTGTTCGGCACACCGCTGCGGATCAGTGTCGGCCCTGGCGGCGCGCAGGCGACCGGGGGGACCGGCTTCGACACCGAGAACCCCGAGATCATCGGCACCGGGCGGGCCGCGGCGTTCCAGTCCGGCTTCACCACGCTGGTTGCCGGCGACACCAACTTCATGGTCGACGCCTTCATCGGCACCGGCCTCTTCGGCAACGGTGAGTGCGACTTCATCGAGGCCACGCTGCCCGGCTACGGAGGGTTCGCGACCCAGTTCGGTCTCGACCCCTGCACCAACGCCGGTTCGCCCTTCGCCGATCCGGATGGCGATGGCTTCACCAACGACGAGGAACGCACCGGCGCCGGTGACGGCAACCCGGTGCTCGGCGCCTTCACGCGCTACTTCGCCGAGGGCGCGACCAAGACGGCCGGCCTGGACTTCGACACGCGCCTCGCCATCGCCAACCCGAGCAATGCGGTGGTGACGGGCGAGATCTCCTACCAGCTGCCGTCCGGGATTGCCGTGCCGGTGACGCCGTTCACGTTGCAGCCCTACGAGCGAACCACGGTGCTGCTCGACCAGCAGCCGGGCATCGCCGAGAACGGGCCGGACGTCTCGTACGAGTTCTCCACGACCGTCAAGGCAAGTGGCCCGGTCGGGGTCGACCGCACGATGACGTGGGACAAGGGCACGTACGCCGGCCACGCCGAGACCGGCGTGGTGAGTGCCTCGCGCAAGTGGTACTTCGCCGAGGGTGCGACGATTGGCGGGTTCAACCTGTTCTACCTGCTGCAGAATCCGTCCAACGCCCTCGTCACCGTGGAGGCCCGTTACCTGCTGGGCACCGGCGCGGTGTTCACCAAGTCGTACACGTTGCCGGCCAACAGTCGCTTCAACATCTGGGCCAACGTGGAGTCGATCAACGGCGCGACGCCGCTCGCCTCGGCAGAACTCTCGGCTGAATTCACGGTGACGGCCGGCGCCAACATCATCGCGGAGCGCGCGATGTATCGCGGCTCGAGCCCGCTCTTCAAGGCCGGGCACGAGAGTGCCGGCGTAACCGAGCCGGCCACCGAGTGGCTGCTGGCGGAAGGCAATGCCGGCGAGTTCTTCGACGAGTTCGTCCTCATCGGCAACACCACCGGCAATGCCGCGCTGGTGCAGGCCGACTTCATCGTCGGCAACTCGGGCACGATCTACACCAAGCAGTACACGGTGAACGCGAACTCGCGCTTCAACATCTGGGTGGACGAGGAGGAGATCACACCGGGCGTCTTCCCGTTCCGGACGGGCAACACCGACGTCTCGGTCCGCATCCGGTCGCTCAACGGCGTGCCGCTCATCGTCGAGCGCGCGATGTGGTGGCCGGGCAGCTCCAGCACCTGGTATGAGGCGCACAACTCGCCGGGCTCGACGCGCACGGCGGGCCGCTGGGTCGTGGCCGAGGGCGAGAACGGTGGACCGCTTGGCTGGAACACCTACATCCTCGTGGCCAACACCGGGACGACGGCGGGGACGATCAGCATCCGCTTGCTGCTGCCCAACGGACAGACGGCGGTGATCCCGGGCGTCTCGGTTGCGGCGCAGTCGCGGACGACGTACTTCCTGGGTGACCTGCTGACAGCCGCCGGCCTGCCGACCGATGCGCAGGCGGGCGTGCTGATCGAGTCGGAGTCGGCGACGCTGCCCCTGGTCGTCGAGCGCGCCATGTATCGCAACGTCAATGGCGTGACGTTCCAGGTCGGCACCAACGCGCTGGGCACTCCGCTTCCGTGACGGAGCAGCCCTCGAGCCTTGCGGACGGCACGCCGCTGACGCGTGCCGCCGCATCGCCGGCCTGGCGGTATGTCATCGGGGGGACGCTGGCCGCGGCGGGAGCCGCGGCCGCCAACCTCGCCTGGCGTGACGCCTATCCGGGCCTGACGGGGTACCCGGTGCCGCCGCTGATCGATCCCACCTCGGTGGTGGTGGCGACGGTGCTGTCGGTGCTGCTCGCGGCAGGGGTGTACCTGCTCCTCTCGCGAGGCCTCGTCATCGCGACGCCGCTCTACGTCATCGGGTGCCTGATCACGGCGGCGGCGTCGTGTGTGGCGCCCATGACGCCGGTCATGCCCGATGGCAACCCCGTGCCGCCGGGGTTTCCCGAGCTGACGATTCCGATGCACCTGATCGCCGGCCTGATGGCGGCGATCGTGGTGCCCCTCGTGGTGCTGGTCGGCGTGAAGCGGCGCTAGGACCCGGGAAACGGGAACCGGGAACCGGAAACCGGGCGTCAGTACTCCGAGAACATCCGCTGCAGGTCGGCTGAATCGCTGGTCTTCGTCAGCGCGAGCATCAGGAGGATGCGGGCCTTGACGGCCGAGAGGTCGCCGGCGGCGATGCGTGGCGCCATGCCGGGCGGGCCCTGGGGCGCGGCGGCACCAGGCCCCGCGGGGCGCCGTGGTCCAGCGATGCGACCGCTGCCGGTGCGCGTGGTGGCGACGACCGGCACGCCCTTCTCTCGCGCATAGGCAAAGCCCTCGCCCTGCGTGCCCGACGTGGCGCCGGCGCCGGCCGTGGCGATGACCAGTCCCTTCGCGCCGAAGTCGATGGCGGCCTTCATCAGGTCGCCTGGCGCCCCCTGATAGACCATGAAGACATCGACGCGTGGCAACGCCGTGATGGCGGCGACGTCGAACTCCGACGCCGTCGTGTGTCGTCCCTCGGCCGTGCGACGAAAGACGACCCGATCGGTGTCGACCACGCCGAGCGCGCCGAAGGTCCGTGACGCGAAGGTGTGCAGGCGCAGTGCGTCGGTCTTGGTGACGTCCCGCGCACCATTGATCTCGTCGTTGAGCACGACGAGCACGCCGCGGCCCGCGGCTCCGGCATCGGCGGCCACCCTCACGGATGCCAGCAGGTTCGCCTGGCCCTCGTAGCCCACCTGGCTCGGGTTGCGCATCGATCCCGTCACCACCACCGGTCGCCGGTCGCGCACCGTCAGGTGCAGGAAGTAGGCGAGTTCCTCCAGCGTGTCCGTGCCGCTGGTGACGACGACGCCGGCCAACTGCGGGTCCTCTCGGAACAGCTGCTCGATCCGACGGGCGATGTCCAGCCACTGCTCGAGCGTCAGCTGCGAGCTGGCGACATTGGCGAACTGCTCGGCCTCGACGTCGGCGACCTCGGCCAGCGCTGGCACGGAGACGACGATCTCGTCGGCGGTGAGACGTCCGCCGCGCCGGTTGCTGATGGTGCCGCCGGTGGCCACCAGTCGCACCCGCGGCAGGGCCGGCGCCTGAGCCGTGGCCTGCGCCGACGCCGACACAGGCGGCGCCATCGTCGCCGCCTGGCCGTGGACGACCGACGCCGCGCCCGCCAGCAGGCACAGCATCAGGGCAATCGATCGCTTACGCATGGGCCGGACTCGGCCGATGCAGGCGGGACAGCCACTCCGACAACCGCTCCGCGGCGGCGTCGGCCGTGTCGTCATAGAAGGGCATCAGGGCCGTGGGGGCGCCCTGCGCCGTCACGACGTGCGCACGCCAGCGATCCCGCTGCACCTGCGACAACTCGATGTAGTACAGACGACCGTTGATCAGTTGCTCGATTCGTTGCACGCGACGTCCCACGCTGATGACGGTGACTGGATCTGGAGGGCCGCCCCGGACAATCCCGAAGCGACGGTCATTGTAAGGAACTGCCAGATCCACGCAAGCGAAGAGCACCACGAAAGCGTGTGCACATGCCACCGGTGGGTGGCGAAACGTCATGGATGCAGCCACTTGCGAACGGACGAGGATGTGAATGCACACGTTATCCACCGATCGTCCGCAGGTTTTCCACAGGCCCTGTGGACGCGCGTGGCGAGCAGGTCCGTGCCAGGCCCGTCGCGAGGGTCTCGTCGACCCTCCGTCAGCTCATGGGCGCTGCCCGCCCGCCCTCGACATGGGCGGCGGAAGCGGCCATGATCGGAGGATTGTGCTCTCCCTGGTCCTGTGCGCGCTGATCAGTGCGGGCGTCCCCGTCGGGGCCGCCGCGCAGCCGGCGCCAGCGACCAGCGCCGCGGACGCCGTCTCGCGCGATCCCTGGTTTCGCGTCTTCCTCCTCGACGGGCAGATCGTCAGCACGCTCGGCGAGTTCACGCGCGTGGACGACGTCGTGGTGCTGCAGGTGCCGCTCGGTGTGCCGGATGCGGGAGGTGTGGCACACGCCCGCACGATCACGCTGGCCGCCAGCAGTGTCGACTGGGCCCGGACCGACGCCTATCGCGAGGCGGTGCGTCGGACGCAGTTCGAGGCCGCGGGCGGCGCGCGGGCCTACGCAGCGTTCACCGAGGAGGTCGCCGCCACACTCCGCGACGTCGCCCTCATCCCTGACGCCCTGGAGCGCATCCGCCGCCTCGAAGCCGCTCGCCTCCGCTTGGCGCAGTGGCCCGCCGCCCATCACGGCCATCGCGCCGCCGATGTCGCCCAGACGCTTTCGGTCGTCGACGATCTCCTGAACGGCATGCGTGCCGCTGCCGGCCAGCAGGCCTTCTCGCTGGCCCTGACGACGGCGCCGGCCGCGCCGACCGCACCGGCACCCGCGTCGCTGCTGCCGCCCCCGACGCTGCAGGACATGATCACGCAGGCGCTCGGCCTGGCGCCGCGCGTCACCGATGCCACCGAGCGTCTGCAACTGCTCCAGTCTGCCGAGGCGCTGCTCGCCTCCGCGCCCGCCGTGGATCGCCGCTGGGCGCGCACCACCGGCCGCCAGATTCGTCGTCAGATCAGGGACGAGGCCAGCGTCACCCGTCGGTATGAGCGACTGCGCGCCTGGATGCTGGAGAAGACGAGCCGGCTGCTCGCACGGGCGGATGTGCGCGGATTGATGCAGGTGCGTGAGGACGTGCTCGCGCGCGACGCGCGACTCAGGAGCCAGCGCCCGGCCGACGTCGCGTCGCTGCTCGCCACGCTCGACCTCCGCCTCGACACCGCTCGACGACAGCGTCTGCTGCTCGAGCGATGGCACGAGCGTCGCCCCGCGCTCGACGCCTATGCGACGACCGTGACGCCGTTTCTCTCGCCCACCGCGTCCCTGTCGCAGGCCCTCGAGGAGATCAAGGCGCTCAGCGGTCCGGACCCCGACGTGCTCGCACGCGCGGAGCGGTTGCTGGGCGAGGCGCGTGCGGATGCCACGCGGAGCGTGCCCGAGGAGGCTCGCGGGACGCAGCAGCTGTGGCTCTCGGCGCAACAGCTCGCCACGCGTGCGGTGCTGACGCGCCGGTCGGCGGTCCGCAGCGGCGATCTGCAGCAGGCCTGGGACGCCTCGGCCGCTGCCGCCGGGGCGCTGATGCTGTTGCAGCAACTGCGCACCGATGTGCCGGCGCTGCTGCGGCCCCCGTCGCTGCCCGGGAGCACGGGTTCCTGACGATGCCTCCCGTGATCCGCCTGATCCAGGCCGACGACGTCGATGCCTGGCAGCGGGCCCTCGTGCTGCTCTGCCTGCCCGCGGTCGAGGCGCGGATCGGCGAGGGCTCCTCGTCTGGTCCTGGCGCGATCGACCCGCCGTCCATCGTCGTGCCGAGCCGCGCGGCGGCCGAGCAGTGGCAGCGAACGCTCGAGCAACGTGTGCTCGCCGAGCAGTGGGTGGCGCCCCGGGCGTTGCAGGAGGCGCTTGGGCATCGCGTCGCCGATGGCACGCGCGACACACTGGCGATGCCGCGATCGCTGACCCGCGACCAGCTGTACGACGCGTGGCATCTCGGCGCGCGTCTCGAGGCGCCTCGTCTGGCCCCGCTCACACGCGAAGTGCTGATGGGGGCGAGCGCGCGACAGGCCTCTCGCATCCACCGACCGCCCTTCCTGCTGAGGCCGGGGCTCGTGGCCGAGATGCTGCGGTTCCACGATCAGATCGGTCGTCTCGGGCACGACGCCTCAGCCTGGCTCGACGAGGC
Organism: Luteitalea sp.; assembly: GCF_022842525.1. Classification (NCBI taxonomy): domain Bacteria; kingdom Pseudomonadati; phylum Acidobacteriota; class Vicinamibacteria; order Vicinamibacterales; family Vicinamibacteraceae; genus Luteitalea; species Luteitalea sp. Next base: position 1,050 of record NZ_JALHPM010000107.1, on the reverse strand, counting down.
CGCGGCCCGGTTGTCCGCCGAGGCATCCACCGATCGCGGGGCGGAGCGACTGCTGCTGCAGACGCGATTCCTGCAGGAGGCGTACCGACGATTCGAGGCGCGCGTCGACGCGCTCGAGGGGCTCGACGAGCGCGCGCTGCGGGCGGCGCTGCGACAGTCGACGCGGGCCTGGTGCCCCTCGCACGTGATCGTCACCGTCGCCGACCATCACGCTGACGCCAACGGGCTCTGGCCCGTCGACCTCCACCTGCTCGCGCACGCGCCCGGCCTGACCCGCCTCGACGTCGTGGCGACGCGCCGGGTTGCCGACGGTCTCTTCGCGCGCCTCCGTCGGATCTGGCCCGACACGATCGACGTGCGTGTGCTGCGGCAGCGGCCGGCAGAGACGCGGCTGGAGGTCGGCTCCACTGAACGTCGATGGATCGGCTGTCGCGATCGCGACGAGGAAGTGCTGGCCTACGCGCGCCGGCTCAAGGCCCTGCAGCCCGCCGACGCGTCGTCATCGGCCCTCGTCTATCGTCGCCCGCTGCCGTATCTCTACGCGGCGCAGTTCCTGCTCGGCGCGGCAGGCATCCCGTACCAGTCGTCCGGCACGCTGCCGCTGGCCGCCGAGCCCTGGGCTGCGGGACTCGACCTGCTCATGGACGCCGCGTTGTCGGGATTCACGCGTGCGGCGCTCGTCACGGTGCTGCGATCGCCACACGTGCTCGTGCGGCGCGACGATGGCACGCCGATTGGGCCACGCGACATCGCCGCCTTCGACGTGTGGCTGGCCCGGCAGCGTTATCTCGGCACCCTCGATCATCTCGACCAGTTGCGTACCGCGCCGGCGTCGGCGCCGCCACAGGAAGGCACGGCGGGCCACAGTCGGTACGCCGAGGAGTGGCGGCAGGAGCAGGCGGCGCGCGCCGTGGCCGACGCCATTCGTCCATGGCTCGCGCATCTGGCGCCGCTGCAGGGACCGGCCGCCGGAGCCGAGCACGTCCGGGCCCTGCACACCGCCTGGCACGCCTGCGAGCGCCTGCCGGCCGACGACGAGCCCGAGGCCAG
>NZ_JALHPM010000106.1:0-24253 GCF_022842525.1 Luteitalea sp. | reverse complement strand
GCAGGCCGTGCCGGCGTTGGGCCCCGCCCCGGCGCCGCGCCCGCCGGCGCCTCCGGACCCGCCACTCGCGAGCAGCACCTTGGCGCCGTCGCGCAGCGACGTGGCGCCGGTCGAGACGACTTCTTCGTCTTCGGTGAGACCGTCGGTGACCTCGATCCGATTCGGTTCTTCGAGCCCGAGCGTCACGCCGCGGAAGATGGCCTGGCCGTTGCGGACGAGGAACACGCCCTTGCGGCCCTGCGAGTCCACCACGGCGGACTTCGGGACCACGAGCGCGTCGTCCTTGTTGGCGCTGATGAGGCGCACCCGCGCGTACATGCCAGGCTTCAGGCGACCGCTGCGGTTCGGAATCTCGACTTCCATCTCCGCCGTGCGCGTCGCGGGGTCGAGCACGGGGGCGACGCGGGCGACGCGGCCATCGAAGCGCTCGCCGGGATACGCATCCACCGTGACCGCGGCCCCGGCCCCGACGCTGACCTTGCGCAGGTCGCGCTCGACCAGGTTGACGACGAGCCGCACGGTGGAGATGTCCACGACCGACAGCAGCGTCACGTTCTGCGTCACGTACGCGCCCGGGTCGACCAGGCGCTTGGCCACGAAGCCCGTGACCGGCGACTGCACCGACGTGTTGGCCAGGTTGATACGCAACTCTTCGCGCCGCGAGGCGGCCTGCTGCAACTGGGCCTGCGCCAGATCGAGCTGGGCCTGCGACGCCTGGAAGCGAGCCTCGGCATCGTCGAGCGACTGGCGCGGCAGCAGCCCGCGGTCGAACAGGCTCTTGTTGCGATCGAGGTTCGTCTTCGCGAAGGAGAGGTCGGCCTCGCGCTGTCGGATGGTGGCGCGGGCGACTTCGTAGGAGGCGTCGGACTGACGCAGCTGCTCGCGCAGTTCCTGATCTTCGACCTTGGCGAGCAGCTGACCTTGCGCGACCGGATCACCGATGCGGACCGCGAGGCTCTGCAGCCGACCTTGCGCGCGCGGCACGACGTCGACCGTCTGCGCGCCGACGAGGCTGCCGACCACCTCGACGTACGCTTCGAGCGAGGCGCGAGCCACCTTCGTCAGCGCCACGGTCATCGGCGGCTGGGCGAAGGCGCCCGGGGGGCCGCCCTTCTTGGCGCCGTTGGCGCCGCCCTGCGCCGGCGACTCGGACCCGCTCCCTGCGAACGTGTAGTACCCAATCCCGGCGACCAGCACCAGGGCCATCCCGACCATCCACTTCCGCATCACTGACCTCCGACGCCAGGAATGCCGCCAGGAATGTTGGGGTTCCCGCCAGTGCCCGTGCCCGTATTGGTGTTGGTGCCGGTGCCGGTGTTGTTGCCGGTGCCGGTCGTCGCGCCGGTCCCGGTCACCGCGCCCACGCCGGTGTTGATCGTCACGCCGCCGCGGCCCGAGGTGAGCTGGGCCCGCTCGAAGTTGACCAGTGACTGCTGATAGTCGAGCGCCGCGCGCAACAGCGTGTTCTCGGCCGCGAGCAGGTCACGCTGGGCCTGCACGACGAAGTAGTTGGTCGAGAGCCCGACGTCGAACTTGCTCTGCTCGGCTTCGAGTCGGCGCTGCGACAACTCGCGGGCCACGCGGGATGCCTCGACGCGCTTCAGGTTGGCATCCACCTGGAGACGGGCGTTGGTGACCTCGGTGGCGATCTGCAACTCGAGGCTGCGGATCTGCGTGAGGCTCTGCTCGAGGCCGATGCGGGCCCGCTCGTACTGCGCCGCCGCCGGGTTGGTGCCGAGCGGGTAGGAGAACTGGACCTGGACGTTCCAGGTGGGGTAGTCACGCTGACCGAGGAGGTCGAGCGCGTCGATGTAGCCGCCTTCTTCCACCGTCAGCGGATTGCGCGACAGGATGCGGGTACCACCGATGCCCTGCAGGCCGTAGTTGGCGATGAGGTTGGCGCCCGGCAGTCGCTGGTTCTTCAGCAACGCGAGGTTGGCGTCGGTGATCTCCAGGTTGCGCTTGCGCTCGACCAGGTCGGTGCGGTTGTTCAGGGCGTTGCGCAGGGCTTCCTCGAGCGGGGCCGGCCGCTCGGTGAGCGTCGGACGATCGACTGGACTGAGCCGCGCACTCCACATCGGGTCCGATGTGCCAGACACGATCAGGCGCTTGAGGGCCAGTTCGGCGGTCTGCGCCTGTGCCTCGAGGGCGGCCAGGGTCTGCCGGCGCGTCGCCGCTTCGGCCTCCGCCTGGATGACGTCGATCGGTGCCAGCGTGCCCACTTCGACGCGGACCTTGTTGTCGGCGACCAGGCTCTCGGCCAGCTGCAGCGAGCGCTCGGCGACGCTGACGACTTCCTTGGCGAAGACGAGGTCCCAGTAGGCATTGCGGACGTTGGCCAGCGTCTCGGTGACGGTCGTCCGGACCTGGACGTCCGACAGCTCCCGGTTGATCTGCGTGATGCGCAGCTGGGTCCGCACGTTGTCGATCTGGCGGCCGCGCAACAGCGGCAGGATCAACTGGCCCTGCAGCGTGGCGTTGTACTGCGGGTTGAACGTCGCGAAGGCGTTGTTGTTGTCCTGGCGGCGGTTGTTGAAGGCCACCGAATACTGCCCACCCCACCACGGCAGGGCCTGCTGCGCGCCGACGTTGTAGGTCAGCTGTTCGTTGACGACGCGCTCACCACCGATGAGCTGACTGGTCGGCAGCTGCGTGGTGCTGTTGGCCCCCAGGGTGCCGGTGAGGGCCGGGTTGAACTGGGCCCGCAGCGCCTTGAGGCTGAAGTCGAAGGCGGTCGGGTTCAACCGCTCGACGGCGATGTCCAGATTCTTCTCGAGCGCCATCGCCACGGCGTCCTCGATCTTCAGCGGCAGGTCGGTGGAGACCGGCGCCGCACTGCCGGGCACGACCGGCGTGCCGGGTTGTGCGGGGGCGGGCTGCTGCCCGGCCACGAGGCGCAGCAACTCGGCCACGCGGGCGTCGGAGGTCTCCATGCTGCGCGATTGCGCATGGGCCGGCGTCGGGGGAAGGGCCACGGTTGCCGCCAGGACAGCCGCCGCCAGGGACACAGTCAATCTCACGAACGATCCTCCAATGCCGGCACGATGGCCGACGGTCCGGACTGCATCCGGATCCTCAATTCACTCGCGTGGCCGACTCGAGCCCGGTGACGCCTCAGCCGCCTGCGCCTGTTCCCGCTCGAAGGCATCCAGCCGGGCCCGCTGGTCCGGCGACAGCAGCCGATGCATCCGGTAGAGCATCAGCGTGCGCGTCTTGGCCAGCGCACTCCGGGCCGCCTCGACCCGGTCGATGGTGCGCACCACCACCGCCTCATCGTCGTTGGACTCGGCCAGCAGGCGGGACAGCATCGCTTCCTGCCTCTCGAGTTCGGCCTTCTCGGCCCGCAACTCATCGCGCACGGACTGGAAAATCCGCTCGATCTCGGCCGTCTGCGCGTCCTTGAGCCCGACGCGCGACTTGCAGACCGGGTTCTGCCACCACTTCGACGGGCGTTGCCCTTCCGAGCCCTCCGCCACGGCCAGGCCCAGGCCCATGGCCAGGGCCACCAGACACGCGGCTCCCACAGCAAACGTTTTCATATACACACCTTCCCCGCTTCCGGGTACGGCGACGGCTCGGCTGCTGTTTACCGGGGGGGCGCGGCGGGGGCCGTCTCGGCGGCATGAACGGCCAGCCGCTCGACGACAATGCCGATGATGTTGTTGGGGGTGGAGGCCCCGGCGGTGAGGCCCACCCGCACGGCCCCGTGCCGGGGCAGCCAGTCCGGCGTCTCGATTTCCGGCAGCTTGGCGAGCGGCTGATCCGAAGGCGGGACGGGCCGATGGCGGATGCGGTCGGCCGACACGATGCGGTCCACGTCCGCGATGTGATAGGTCGGGACGCGATCGGCGCAGATCCGGGCCAGATTGCAGGTGTTGCTGCTGTTGTAGCCGCCCACCACGAGCATGAGGTCGATGGCCTCGCTGTCGAGCAGCGCAATGACGGCGTCCTGCCGCTCCTGCGTGGCGCTGCAGATGGTGTCGAAGGCCCGATACCGCTCGGCGAGGGCCTCGACTCCGTAGCGGTCTTCCATGGCCTGGCGCAGCATCGCCGCGATCTCCAGCGACTCGGACATCAGCATCGTCGTCTGATTGGCCAGCCCGATGTGGCCGAGATCGCGATCCGGGTCGAACCCGACCGAGACGGCCTTGCCGAACCGACTCATGAAGGCATCACGATCGCCCGTGCCGCGGATGTAGGCGCAGACCTCCTCGGCCTCCACCTTGTCGAGCACCACCAGATACCGGCCCCCGGGCGTCTTCAGCGCCTGGCTGGCGGTCGCCTGCGTCTCCTCGTGCTTGACCTTGCCGTGGATGACGGCGGTGAACCCCTCGCGCGCGTAGCGCGTGACGTTCTTCCAGACGTTCAGGACCGACCCGCAGGTGGTGTCCACCAGCGTGCAGCCCAGGCCCTGCAGCCGCGCCAGTTCGTGGACCGTGACCCCGAAGGCCGGGATGATGACGACGTCGCCCGCCCCGAGCTCGGGTGAGGGCTCTCCCGGGTCGCTCAGGAAGCGGATCCCCGCGGTCCGGAGCTTCTCGTTGACGTGGGGGTTGTGGATGATCTCGCCGGTCAGGTACACCCGCTGGTCCGCGAACCGCATCCGCGCCTGGTAGGCGTAGTCGACGGCCCGGTCCACGCCGTAGCAGAACCCGAATTCGCGCGCGAGATGGATCGTCAGGCGTCCGTTGTCGTAGCGGTAGTCCGCGGCGCGGATCTGCTCGACGACGTCACTGTGGTAGTCGCGGGCAAGGTCGCCCTTGACGGCGTCCTTGAGGTCGAGGCCCTTGCGGAAGATGAGTGGCTGCACCACTCCGCAGTATACGGGACGTTACCGACGCGGTCGTGCCCGAGCGTCGGCCACGCGGGGGGTGAGCTCGTCGAGGGCGCGGAACTCCTTGGTGCGGCTCCGCGTGAGGGCCGCGTCGATCTCGACGAGCATCTGCTCGTCGGTCTCCGGTTGCACGCTCGCGGCTCCGCCCGACACCGAGACGGGGCCCCCGGGGCGCCAGGCGTTGGCTGGCGAGGCCGGCACGGGCCCGATCAGGCGCCCGGCGCCGAGGCCGATGACAAGTCCGCACGCCGCGGCCATGGCCACCCATCGCCGCATGATGGGCGTCGGTGCCGGGCGATGGACGGACGTGGGGAAGGGCAGGACCCGGCCGGAGTGCCCCTCGAGCCGGCGCATGATGACGTCGAACTGCCGCTCGAGGCGGGCCGGGGTGATACGGGCGTCGGCACTCGCGGTGACGTCCCGGCGCAGGGCGGCGGCGCCTTCCCGCACGTGGTCGAAGCGGGCGGCACACGACTCGCAGCTCTTCACGTGCTTCAGGTACCGGGCCGCCACGGCATGCTCACCGGCACGCAGCAGCGCATGCAGCTCGAGGAGCGACTCGTCACTCAGGTGGGGCAGACCCCACTCGCCGAACCAGCGCATCGGGCGCGTCAGCATCATTTCGTCTCTCAGTTCCGTGTCGGCGCCGTGCCGAACGCCGGATCGTCGGCCAGCAACAGGCGGAGGCGGCGCAGGGCACGGAACAGGTGCACCCGGATCGTCGTCTCGCGCAGGCCGGTCACTTCACTGACTTCCCTGGTGGTCGAGCCCTCGATCTGACTGAGCAGGACCACGGTCCGCTGTCGCTCCGGCAGGCGTGCGATGGCGTCCATCAGGCGCTCGCCCCGTTCGCGCCGCAGGGCCAGGGCCTCGGGCGTCGACTCCCGCGGCACCGCCACACGATCCAGCGGGCTCGCGTCGCCGAGGTCGTCGGCGGCGATCATCCAGCGCGCGCGCCGTCCCCGGGCCTTGACGCGATCCAGGCAGCTGTTGACCAGGATCCGCGTGAACCAGACCTCGAAGGACCGCCCGTACTCGAAGTCGCGCAGGTGCGTGTAGGCCTTGACGAAGGCATCCTGCACGGCTTCGTCGGCTTCGGCCGACTCCCGCAGGTAATACAGGGCGATTCTCGTCGCCTTGCGCTGGTGCCGACGCACCAGTTCGCCATACAGCTCACGCGCCGCCGCTCCCTCGCCGGCGGCGAGGTGACTCTTGACCGCCGCCGCGACGTCGACGTCGCCCGGGGCGCCGGCGACGGCGGTGCCTGGGGGCCTCATGGCTGCCATAGCTGGGTACGCCGGTGAGAGGCGGATGCGTTTACCGGCGGAAGCATGGAAGGCTTCACGCTACTACGGAGGCGCGCCGCTTTACAATTGGCGCCGTGCTGATCAGTCGTCGGGCGTTCCTGCCGCGGGCCCTGGCCGCCGGCGCCGGCGCGGCGCTCGTCGCGGCCGGCGACACCGCGCGGGCCCAGCCACGCCCCTCCGAGTTCGTCTTCGCCCGCCTGCGCTACGCGTCCGGCGACTGGGACTACAACCCGAAGGTCGCGGCCAACGTCCTCAACAGCCTCGTCGAGTACACGAACATCCCCGTCTACCGCGACGAGGTCGTGATTCCGGCCGATGCGCCCGATCTGGCGGCGTTCCCGTTCCTGTTCATGACCGGCCATCTGCTCGTGCGCTTCAGCGACCGGGAGCGGCGCGGTCTGCGCGCCTTCGTCGAGCAGGGCGGCCTGCTGTTCTCCGACGACTGCAATCACGACATCGATGGCCTCTATGCCCGCAGCTTCGAGCAGGAGATGCGGGCCACCTTCGGCAAGGCCGGGGAGATGCCGAAGATCCCGGCCAGTCATCCGCTCTACCGGTGCTTCTTCACCTTCGACACGCCGCCCACGACCGCGCACGAACTGAACGGCTGGGGCGACGATCTGGTCCACGACTACCTGCGGGCCGTGGAGCACGACGGGCGTCTCGGCGTGCTCTACAGCAACAAGGACTACGGCTGCGAATGGGACTACGACTGGAAGAACAAGCGGTTCCGGCGCGAGGACAACACGAAGCTCGCCGTCAACATCGCGGTCTACGCGATGACGTCGTGAGCACGTGCCCGGCGCGGGAGGTGGCGTGCATCCGGGCCTGACCCTGTTCATCGACGCCGACGACACGCTCTGGGAGAACAACGTCTACTTCGACTCCGTGATCAGCCGCACGGCGATGCGTCTGGCCGAGTACGGCGTCAGCAGCGATCGCACCCGCGACGCCCTGCTGGCGATCGAGCGGCAGCGGACGCGGGCCCACGGCTACGGCTCGCTGAATTTCGGCGCGTCGCTCGAAGTGCTGTGCGAGCACGTCGGCATCGGCGCCTCCCTCGACGAGATCCGGCCCTTCCTCCGCACCGAAATCGCGTCGCTGCGCCGCAAGCGTCTCGAACTGCTGCCGGGCGTGGCCGACACGCTGGCCTATCTCCGACGACGCCACCGCGTGGTGCTGTTCACCAAGGGCAACCATGACGAGCAGTGGGACAAGGTCGTGCGGTCCGGCCTGCGCGACCTGTTCCATCAGGTCGACGTCGTCCGCGAGAAGGATCAGGGCGCCTATCTCGACGCGGCGCGCCGGCTCGGGGCCAGCCCGGCCCGGTCGTGGATGATCGGCAACAGCCCGAAGTCCGACATCCTGCCGGCGCGCGCGGCGGGGTTCGGGGCCGTGTTCGTGCCGCACCCCGGTACCTGGGCGCTCGAACTCGCCGAACTGCCGGAGACGCAGGACCCCGGCATCCTGCGTGTCGAGCGCTTTGCCGAGCTGGCCGCCATCTTCTGACGCGACGGGCCTCCGGGCCGGGCGCCGCGCCGAGGTGGCTACGTGCCGCCGACGCTCGTGAGGATCGCCCCGGGGTAGTACGCCGCCAGGGCCTGCTCGGCCGACTGCCCGGCGCGGAGGCGACCAATCAGGCCGGTCTGGCACAACCCCACGCCATGGCCTGAGCCGCGTCCCGTGAAGACCAGGTCTGCGCCGACCCGTTGCACGTCGAACCGGGCGCTCCGCAGGCTGCGTGGCCCGGCGGCGGCCAGCACGGCCAGCCGGAAGTCTTCACCGGTCACCACCGGCGCCCGCGTGCCCGACACGGCCACTTCGACCACCCGGCCCCCCGCGTCGCGGCGCAAGACCTGCACGCCGTCGAGCCGGTCGCCGACCTCCGTGCGCGGCCGCCGGTTCAGGGCCGTGCGCAGGGTGTCCAGGGGCAGCGTGGCGGTCCACGGCGCGGCCTGCTCACGCAGGCAGAAGGGGTCGTCCACGCCCTGGAGATACGGGGCCCCGACGCTGCGCCACACCTCCGCCGCCGCGCTGGTGTGGCCACCACAGTGGGCGTGGAAGACCGCCTCGATGGGCCGCCCAGCGCTCGCGAGGAAGCGCCCCCGCGTCCGCCGCACCGCCGCATCGACCTCGGCGGCCCATCGGCTTCGCCGCCACTGGTCGGGCTGATACACCTGGCAGTGGGTCGTCGAACACAGGTCGAACCCGTCGGCCGCATGGCGGCCGCGCACCGCCAACGCGTAGGTGCGGGCCACGATCGCCTGGGCCTCATAGACCGGCCGCGCCAGCGGCCCGTCGGGCGCGGCCACGGCGATCTCGCCGACGACGACGTCGCGGACGTAGGTCTCGAGGTCGACCCGCACCACCGTGCCGCTGCCCCGGGCGCCCAGTTCCAGCCGCAGGGACAGCCCCTCGACCGGCTCCGGTGCGCCACGACCCGGCGCCGCAGGCAGCGACGGGGCGGACGGACCGCGGCCCCCCGGCGGCGGCTGGGGCGCAGGTCCCTGGGGTCGGGGTGCGCGCCCCGCACATGCCGAGAGGGCGCCGACGAGCATCAGCAACCCCAGCAGGGTGGTCCGGCACACGGCGGGTCGAACGACGAGCAGCCCCATCACGCGACGCCATCTTCGCATCACCCAGGTCTCAGGTCTCAGGTCTCATGTCTCAGGTTTCAGGTTTCAGGCTCCGGCCACAGCGCCAGTCTTCTTCTCCCTTCTTGCTTCGCCCTTCTCCCTTCTCCCTTTGTCCTTCGTCCTTCCCTGAGCCCTGCGCCCTGAGCCTTGAGCTTTGAGCCTTGAGCCTTGAGCCCTGAGCCGTGCCCCTGCCCCCCTGAGCCCTGTCCCCTGAGCCCTCCCTCTGGTGTGCGCCCCGCGTGTGTCGCTTTGGTTCAAGGGGCGCACGGCCTGGCCGATTTGACAGGCAGAGCACGTCCCATGAGCACGCCGACCCTCCTCATCATCCAGCCCGCCGGTCCGACACGCGACCTCGTGTGCGCCACGGCCGAAGGCGTCGGCTTCGCGGTGCACGTCTGCGGTACGGGGATCGAGGGACTGGCCGCCTTCAGGCAGCGCCCGCCGGACGTGCTGCTGGCCTCGCTCGACCTGCTCGACATGGATGGCCTCACGCTCGTCACGACCGTCCGCGAGGAGGCCCCGGATCTCTCGATGGTGCTGGTCACGGCGCGGGCATCGGTCGAATCCGCCGTGGCCGCGATCCGCCTCGGTGTCCACGACTACCTGCGTGAGCCGCTCGATGCCGACACGTTGCGCGGCCTGTTGAGCGACCGCGTCGACGACGCGCTGCGGCGACGGGTGCGCCTGTTCCCGGCCGAGCGATCCACGGGGGTCTCGTTCCACGGCATGATCGGCCGCTCGGTGCCGATGCAGAAGCTCTTCCGCATGTTGCGGACGATGGCACCGCATGTCCGCACGGCTCTGGTGAGTGGTGAGACGGGCACGGGCAAGGAACTGGTCGCGCGGGCCCTGCACCAGCTCGGGCCGCGCGGCGACCGCCGGTTCGTCGTCATCAACTGCTCGGCTGTCGTCGAAACGCTCTTCGAGAGCGAGCTCTTCGGGCACGTGCGCGGCGCGTTCACCGGGGCCACCGAATCCAAGTCCGGTCTGTTCGAGCTGGCCGACGGCGGCACCCTCTTTCTCGACGAGGTCGGCGAACTCCCACCGGGCGTGCAGGCCAAGCTGCTGCGGACCATCGAGTTCGGTGAGGTCCACCGCGTCGGGTCGCTGGAGCCGCGCAAGGTCGACGTGCAGGTGATCGCCGCGACCAACCGCGATCTCGAGGTCGAATGCGACGCCGGGCGATTCCGTCGAGACCTGTTCTACCGGCTCAACGTCATCGACATGCACGTGCCGCCCCTGCGCGACCGACGCGACGACATCGTGTACCTCGCCAACGCGTTCATGCGGACGACCGCCGCGCGTCTCGCCAAGCCGCTCAACGGCCTCACGGCGGGCGCCGAGCGTCTGCTGCAGGAAGCCGACTGGCTGGGCAACGTCCGCGAGCTGCGCAACGTGATCGAACGGGCCTGCCTGATGGCGGAGGGTCGCCTGGTGGGCGAGATGGACGTCAAGGCCAGCCTGCCGTCGCCGCGTCCCTCGGCGCATGGACTCGTGCCGCGCGGCCCCCAGACGGCGTCCCGCGCCGTCGCGGCCGCGACGGAGGCCGACGACGACCTCGAGCCGTTGTCCGACGTCGAACGCGAGCACATCATGCGGGCGCTGCAGCACGCCGCCAACAACAAGAAGAAGGCCGCCACGCTGCTCGGCATCAGTCGGCGGGCCCTCTACCGCAAGCTCGAACGGCTCGATCTGGGCGTGACCATCGCGCGCCGGGGAAAGGGAGCGGCGTGATGGCTCGCGCCGGAATGGACCAAGGCTTCGATGCCCTCGCCGAGGACCGCATCGACGAGCAGGCCTGCGTGCTGGTCATCGACGACGACGAGGACGTGCGCGATGTGCTGACGGCGTGGGTCGAGGCCGACGGGTGCCACCCGGTGGCGGTGGCTGGCGCCGATGAGGCCCTGGCGGTCGCCGCGACGCAGGGCGTCTCCGTGGCGCTGTGTGACGTGCAGATGCCCGGCCACGACGGCTTCTGGTTCCTCGATCAGGTCCGCGCCCATCATCCGGACATGGCGGTCGTCCTGCTGACGGGCGTCCACGACGTGGACTGGGCCCTCCGTGGCTTGCAGCAGGGGGTGGTGGACTATCTGCTCAAGCCGTTCGACCAGCGCAGCCTGTCGCGGGCGCTCGAGAACGGCATGCGTCAGCATCGCCTGCGTCGCGCCGATCGCCTGTTGCGCGAGCAGCGCGCCTCCGAACTCGGGGCGCGCCACGCCCGCCTGATCGAGGCGCTCACCCGGTTGCAGATCGAGACGACGGCCCAGGTCGAGGCCGCGCTCGACCTCGTGGCGTTCCGCAACGACGTGTGGCGCGAGCACAGCCATCGCGTGCGGCAGTTCGCCGTGGCACTGGCGAGCACGATGCGGGTGCCGGCCAGCCAGGTGGAGTTGCTGGGGCAGGCGGCGCTGCTGCACGAACTCGGGCGGCTGGTGCTGCCGGACGGGCTGTTGAACAAGACGGGCGAGCTGACGGCGGAGGAGCGCGCGTTGTGGCGGCGCGTCCCCGATCTCGGCGCCTCGATTCTGGAGGCGCTGCCGGCGCTGCGGCCCGCAGCCGGCATCATCCGCTCGCGGTTCGAGGAGTATGCCGGGGGCGGGTACCCGCGGCAGCTCGCCAGCGACGAGATTCCCATGACCAGCCGCGTGCTCGCGGTGGTCGATTCCTACGATGCGATGCGGTCGCCGCGTCCGTTCCGCGATTCGCTGACGCACGAGCAGGCGATCAGCGAACTGGTCCGCGCCAGCGGCACGCAGTTCGACCCCGATGTGGTCCGGACGTTCACCCGATTGCCTGGGCTCGCCGCCGTCTGACGTCCCGCGCGGCAGTCGCCTACAATGTCCCGGTGGCGGCGACCCTTCTTCCCGTGCAGTTCGAGGCCGTGATCGGTCTCGAGGTGCACGCCCAGCTCCAGACGCGCACCAAGATCTTCTGCGGCTGCACCCCGGCCTTCGGCGCACCGCCCAACTCGCACACCTGTCCGGTGTGCCTGGGCATGCCCGGCGCGCTGCCGGTGCTGAACGCCGACGCCGTCGACAAGGCGATTGCGGCCGCCCTGGCGCTCGGCTGCACCGTGCACGAGGTGTCGGAGTTCGCCCGCAAGAACTACTTCTATCCGGATCTGCCCAAGGGCTACCAGATCTCGCAGTTCGATCGGCCGATCGCCACCGGGGGGCAGGTGGACCTCGAGGTGGACGGCCAGGCGGTGCACGTCGGCATCACGCGGATCCACATGGAAGAGGACGCCGGCAAGTCCCTGCACGAGGGCACCGGCGACCCGAACCTGACTGGCATCGATCTCAATCGTGCCGGCACGCCACTCATCGAGATCGTGTCCGAGCCGGACCTCCGGACCGCCGCCGCCGCCGCGGCCTACTTCACCTACATCCGTGACGTGCTCGTCGCGATTGGCGTCAACGACGGCAATCTCGAGGAAGGCAGCCTGCGCTGCGACGCCAACGTCTCCGTGCGCCCGCGCGGACAGGCGGCGTTCGGCACGAAGGTCGAGGTCAAGAACGTCAACTCGTTCCGCTACCTGCAGAAGGCCATCGAGTACGAGATCGCCCGTCAGTCGGCGGTCGTGGGCGAAGGCGGATCGATCGCACAGGAGACGCGCCTGTTCGATCCCGACGCCGGTCGCACCTTCTCGATGCGCAGCAAGGAAGAAGCGCACGACTACCGGTATTTTCCGGAGCCCGACCTGCCGATGCTGGTCCTCGCGCCAGGGCAGGTCGCGCGTGTCCGGGCCGCGATGCCGGAGTTGCCGGCGGCCCGACGTGCGCGGTTCGTCGCGCAGTACGGTCTGCCGGCCTACGATGCCGGCGTGCTGACGCAGGACCCCGAGGTCGCCGGCTACTTCGAGGCCGTCGCTGCGGTCGCGCCAGCCAAGCTGGCCTCCAACTGGGTGATGGGGGACGTGCTGCGCACGCTGAAGGAGCAGGACGTGGCCATCGGCACGTGCCCGATCGCGCCAGCGGCCCTCGCCGAACTGCTCGGCCTCGTGGACGCCGGCACCATCAGCACGGCGGCGGCCCGGCAGGTCTTCGAGACGATGTGGGCCACCCGGGAATCCGCGTCGGTCATCGTCGAGCGCGAGGGGCTGACGCAGGTCGGCGACGAGTCGGCCCTGCTGGCGCATGTGGCCACCGTGGTGGCGGCCAACCCCGACGCCGTGGCGAGCTACAAGGCCGGGCGTGTCCAGGCCATCGGCGCGCTCGTCGGGCAGGTGATGAAGCTGACGCGCGGCACGGCGAATCCGAAAGTGGTGCATGCCCTCATCCAGCGTCACCTCGACGCCTGAGTCCGGGCAGGCCGGTTGGCGGGCCCGCCTGGCGGCGCTCGCCCTCTACGCCGGTGTCGCCATCGTCGCCACCTGGCCGCTGGCGCGCCACCCGCGGGCGCTGCTCGGCGCGCCGCAAGGGGCCGGTGACCCGTATCTGAATCTGTTCACGCTCGGCTGGGACCTGCGGCAACTGTTCCAGGCGCCGATGTCGTGGATCGATGGCCGCGTCTTCGACGCCCCCATCTTCCATCCGGCGCGGCAGACCCTGGCGTTCACCGATCACCTGTTGCTGCAGGCGCTGCTGGTGTCGCCCGTCCATGCGATCTGGCGCGACCCCGTCCTCAGTTACAACGTGGTGTTCATCGCATCGCTGGCCGCCAGCGCCTGGGCGATGTGGTGGTATCTGCGCCAGGTGCTCGACGACACGCTCGGGCCGCTGATCGGCGGCCTCATCTGGGGCTTCTGCGCCTATCGGTTCTCGCACGTGCTGCATCTGCAGTTGCAGGCGCTGTACTTCCTGCCGCTGGCGTTCGGGGCCCTGCATCGCGTGGTCGCGCGTCGGCGGTGGCAGGACGGCGCCTGGCTCGGCCTGTGGTTCGGCCTGACGACGCTGAGCTCGGTGTACTACGCGGTGATCGGCCTGGTCGCGCTCGGCCTCGGCGGCCTGGCCCTCGTGGCGGCGGCAGGTCGCGTGTCACTGGGCCGGCTGATCGCGCCGCTGGGCGTTGGCGCGCTGGTGGCGATCGCGCTGGTGGCGCCGGTGCTGGTGCCGTACGTCCAGGTGCAGCAGCGCGAAGGCTTCGTGCGCACGATGGATGAGGCCACGCGCCATGCCGCGACACCGGTGAGCTTCATCAGCGAGCCGCCGTGGCGGCCGCTGCCGCTGGCGCCGATCGGGCGCACCGAGGAAGATGGCCTGCTGCCGGGCTGGGGAGCCCTGGCGCTGGCGGCGTTGTCGCTCGTGGCGCTCGGGCGGCACCGACGGCAGCCGCTGCTCTGGACCTGGCTGGTCGTCGCCCTCGCCGGGGTCGTGTTCGCGCTCGGCCCCGATGGTGTGCGCAGCGTGTACGCCGTCGCGCATCGCTGGATTTTCGGCTTCCAGGCCGTGCGCGCGCCGGCCAGGTTCGGCGTGCTGCTGGCCTTCGGCGTGGCGGGTGCGGCTGCCTTCGCCGTGACCTGGTGGCGGCGCGAGATGGCCTCGGGATTCCGCCCCGTCATCCTCGGACTGTCGGCGCTGGTCGCGGTCGAGGCCATGGCCTGGCGCGTGCCGTATGTCGACGCGCCGGTCTTCGAGACATCCGTCAGTGCCTGGTTGCGCGACGCGCCTGGGCCTGGCACGGTCGCGTTCCTGCCGCAACCCGAGGATCGCGCCGCCACCCCGCTCATGCTGGGCACGCTCGTGCACGGCCGCCCGATCGTGAACGGCTACAGCGGCCAGCGCGCCGCCTTTGCCGGCGCGGTGGCCGGCGCGCTGGGATCGTTCCCCTCGGCCGACGCGATCTGGACCCTGCACGACCTCGGCGTGCGGTTCGTGGTGGCCCCGCAGGGCGATCTGGAAGGGGCGTGGCCGCTGGCCCGCCGTGCCAGTGTGACCGGCGACGCGGGGACGCCGTCGTTCATCTACGAACTGGCCGACGAGGCCACGCTGCTCGCCGCGGTTGGCGCGCCGGCCACGGTGAGCGCGCCGACGCCGGGTACGCCTGGCTTCGCCCCCGGCGAGATCAGTCGCTACGACGTCTTCTGGGATGGCGCCGGCACGAAGGTCTCGGCCGGCACGGTCGAGATCGCGATTCTTCCGGCCGCGGGTGACGATGCGCGGCTGCCCCCGTGGCTCGGCGCGGCGGACCGCAGCCGCATCCGGCACGAAGCGCGTGTCTCGCTCACCACGGCGCCCTGGGTGGCGCGGTTCTTCGAGGCCAGGGACGTCTTCCGCACCTACACGGACGCCGAGTTCCGCCCCATCGTGCATCTGCGGGAGATTCGCGAAGGCCGGCGACAGGTGGATCAGTCGGTGTTCCACGATGGCCCCGGCGGTGTGGTCCGCGTGGTGCCGCCTGACGCGGCGTCGGTGGAGGCCGGTCCCGGATTCCGGGCGCCGCAGGACCATCGCGACCCCATCGCGGCCTTCCTGCTCGTGCGGACGCTGGCGCTGGCCGCCGGTGTCGAGGTCGCGATTCCCGTCAACGACATGGGACGGAACCTGACGCTGCAGTCGGGACCGCTGACGGCCGAGACGATCGACTGGCGCGGCCGGCCCACCAGCACGCTGCGCATGCGGCCGGCCCTCGTGCAGCGCGTGCAACGCCGGGCACCGCCGGCCATCGATCTCTGGCTGAGTGCCGACGATCGCCGGTTACCATTGCGTATCGACGTGGCTGCCGGTTTCGGTCGCGTGCGGGCCGAGTTGATCGAGACGCGCCCAGGAGTGCCACGTTCGTGATCACGCTTGCTTCGGTCACCAAGTCCTATGGCGATGGCGCCGACGCGCTGCGCGAGGTGTCGCTCGCCATCGGCAAGGGCGAGTTCGTCTGCCTGGCTGGCCCGAGCGGTGCCGGCAAGTCGACGCTGTTGCGGCTGCTGCTGCGGGAAGACATCGCCACCTCCGGCCAGGTGCTGGTCGACGGCACCGACCTCGCCACGCTGGCGCGTGAGGCCCGGCAGGCCTACCGTCGGACCGTCGGGTTCGTCTTCCAGGATTTCAAGCTGTTGCCGGCGCGGACGGTGTTCGAGAACGTGGCGACGGTCGCGCGGGTGATGGGGGTGGCGCGGGCGCAGCAGTGGCGCCGGGCGTCGATGCTGTTGCAGCAGGTCGGTCTCCAGCACCGGATGGAGGCGTTTCCCCAGCAGTTGTCCGGCGGCGAACAGCAGCGCGTGGCCATCGCGCGCGCCCTGATGAACGAGCCGTCGATCCTGCTGGCCGACGAGCCGACCGGCAACCTCGACCGCGCGCTGTCCCTCGAGGTCATGGACATCTTTCGCGACATCAATGCCTCGGGCACGACGGTGGTGATGGCGACCCACGATCAGGATCTCATCACCTACATCAACCGCCGGGTCGTGCGGTTGCACCACGGCCAGATCGTCGGCGATCGAGGCGTCGCATGAGCGTGCGTCGTCACGAGGACGTTCACGCGTCCGGATTCCTGCGCTACTGCGTCGACGAGGCGTGGACGTCGATGCGGCGGCGCTGGCGCGTCGCCCTGCTCTCCGCATGCCTGCTGGCGGCGGCGGTGTTCGTCGTCGCCGCGGCGCTGGTCGCGTCGGCGGCGCTGCGCGACGTCACCGGTCGCATGACGCAAGCGGCCGAGTTGTCGGTCTTCCTCTCGCGCGATGCCACGGCGGCCGAGCGCGAGGCGGCCGCGGCGCTCGCGCGTCGCGATGCCGCCGTCGCCACCGTCGACGTGCTCGATGCCGACGCCGCGACGGCGCGTGTGACGGCGGACTTCCCGGACCTCGCCGGCGTGATCACCGCGCTGCCCGAGCGACCGTTCGGCGCCGTCATCGACGCGCGCCTCTCATCGTCGGCCACCGAGCCACAGGTCGACGCCCTCGTGGCGCGCCTGCGGGCCTCTCCGGGGGTCGACGATGTGGTGTACGACCGTGACGTGCTGCGCCGTGTGCTGCTGACGGTGACGACCGTGCAGCGCGTCGTGGCCGTGCTGGCAATGCTGCTGGCGCTGGCCGCGTTTGCGGCGGTGGCGGCCGTGCTTCGTCTGGGCTACTACGCCCGTCGCGACGAGATCGAGGTGCTGGGACTGGTCGGGGCCCCACCGCGGGCGATCGTCGGTCCGTTCGTCGCCGAGGGGTTGCTGCAGGCGGCGGCCGGCACCGTACTGGCGCTGGTGCTGCTGCGCGTCGCGGCCTGGGCGCTGTGGCGCGGCCCGGCGGCGACGTGGGCGCGCGTGCTCGAACTTCCCGACGTGCCGTTCCTGACAGGGCAGCAACTGCTTACGCTTGCGATGGTCACCCTGGTGGCGGGCGGTCTCGCGGGGTGGGTCGGCTCCCGTGAGATCGATCGTTGACACCCGGTAGCACGGCTCGCTAGAGTGGGAAGTGTCGCTCCCGACACACCAGAAACACCGTGGACCCTCTTCTTCGTGTGTCCCTGCTCGCGGAGTTCTACCGCGAGGAACTCCAGCGCTGCCATCATCAGCTGGACAGCCAGCGTGACTGCTACTCCCAACAGACCGTCGCCTGTGTCGAAGTCGCCCTCGATCGCGTGATGGCGCAGCTCGAACTGCTCTGCCGGCAGGGGCGCGCCGATCAGGTCGTCAGCGGCATTCTCGACCAATTCAGCCACGTCAGCGCCAGAACCTGGGTTGACGGGCGCTGCCTCCACTGATGCTGCCGTCGCGAGCCCGCGACGATCTGTCGGCCATCACGGGCACGGCGCTGGCCGCCGTCTCGGCGTCGGCGCTGCTGCGCCGTGTTCTGCAGGGGACGGTGCCGCTGGTCACACCCGGTCAGCCGTACACGCTCGTGGCCGCCGGCAAGGCGTCCGCGGCGATGCTCGAGCGGTGGTACGCCCTGGTGCCGGATCTGCCCGAGCGGGCGATCGGCGTCGGCACGCACGACGCGCACCGCGTCCCCGACGATGTCGAGTGGTACACCGGCGGTCATCCGACACCGACACCCGAGAGTGTGGCGGCGGCTGACGCGGCGCTCGCGGCGGCCCGCGCGGTGCCGGTCGACGGGCGCCTCATCGTGCTGTTGTCGGGAGGGGCGTCGGCCTTGCTCTGCCGCCCGGTCGACGGCGTGTCGCTGGCGGAGAAGCAGCAGATCACGCGTGCGCTGATGCACGACGGCCGGGCGATCGACGCACTGAACTGCGTGCGCAAGCACCTCTCGCGGGTCAAGGGCGGTCGTCTCGCGGCGGCGTGTGCCGGCCAGACCCTGACGCTGGCCATCTCCGACGTCGTGGCGCCGGTGGAAGACGACCCGAGTGTGATCGGGTCGGGTCCGACGGTGCCCGATCCGTCGACCTTTGCCGATGCCTGGCGCATCGTCTCGACCGTGGCGGCCCAGGAGGCGGTGCCGGCCTCGGTACGGGCCTGGCTGCAGCGCGGCGTGTCTGGTGCCGTCGCGGAGTCACCCAAGCCGGGCGATGCTGCGATGCGCCGCAGCCGGTACGAGTTGATCGGCACGCGCCACGTGGCGATGGCGAGTGCGGCCGAGGATGCCAGGCGTCGTGGCTACGATGTCGTCGTGCTCTCGCCGCCGGTGCTCGGCGAGGCGAGACAGGCCGGCGCGGCTCATGTCGCGGCCGTGTTGGCGGCGGTGGGGGAGCGTCGCGGCCCGCTCTGCGTCATCAGCAGCGGCGAAACGACAGTGACGGTGACGGGGAAGGGACGGGGCGGCCGCAACCAGGAGTTCGTGGCTGGCGCCATCGACGCCCTCGCTCGCGTCTCGCGGCCAGCGCTGCTGAGCAGCATCGGCACCGACGGCATCGATGGACCGACCGACGCGGCTGGCGCGTGGGCCGACAACGACACGGCGGATCTCGCGCGGTCGCTCGGTCTCACCGTGGACGCCTGGCTGGACGACAACAACGCGTACGAACTGCACCGGCGGCTCGGCACCGTCGTGCGGACCGGGCCGACCGACACCAACGTCGGCGACCTGCAGGTGGCCCTCGTCTACTGACGTGAGGCCGTGACGGCCTGCGTCAGCCGGCCGCCTAGGGTTCGGGCGTCGCCCGATAGACCTCACCAAGCAGGTTGGACGCCTCGAGCGCCCGGGCCTCGGCCTGATCCTCTGGACGTCCGCCGGCAGCGCCCCCGCCCGCGGCCGGCGTCGGCATCGTCGGTGCGAGACCCAGCGATTCCTTCAGCAACTGCTGCGCGCGTTCCACCTTGGCCGACTCGCTCTGGGCCAACTCGCGCTGTCCGGAACTCTTGAAGGCCTCGAGCAGGCGGATGGCCTCTTCGGTGTGTTCGCGGGCATTGCCGTAGTTGGCGCGAACCAGGGCGATGCGCGCGTCCAGGGTCCGTGCCCGGGCTTCGGAGACGCGCAGCCGCAGCAGCGCCCGGTCGCGACTGTGCTGTGCCGGGTAGGCCTGATACCAGCCGAAGAGGAAGCCGAACAGCGCGGCCACGGCCGCCGTTCCCGCGAAGTATCCCCACAGACGCGCACGAGTCATGACTGACAGCGTAGATCAGTCTCAGGGCTCAGGGCTCGAGGCTCAGTACCGAAGGCCCAGGGCCCGGGGCCCAAGGCCCACGTAGACCCCTACTTGAGAATCTCTGCCTTCACCTCGACCGTGACGGTGCGGTCGGTGGCCGCATCAGCGTGCCGTGCCGCGACTACCGGGACGCCGGGAGTGAGGAGGAAGACCAGCATGTCCTGGATGCCGCCGTAGCCGGGTCTCGGCGCTGCGGCGACCTTCTCTTCCGGCGTGACCGGCGTTGCGCGGCCTTCCCCTGCCAACGGCGCCATGACACTCACTGTCGAGTAGATGAATCGAAGGTCCAGAAGGACCCGTTGATTCGAGGTCACGTTCACCGACGCGTCGATGTTCAGCATCAGGTTGCGGCTCCCGCCGATGGCAATGGGCGCATCGGTGTTGCTGCGAACAGCGCTCTGGCGTCCGTCGGCCACGATCAGTGACAAGGCCTTCTTCGTTGGCGGGGCCGAGCCGTACTGTTCCGTGATGGTCACGTCCACCTTCACGTTGTGTGTCGGCATCGGCCGCCGGTCGGCCGACGGGGGCGGCGCGGGTGGAGCGGGCTGGGCGGCCCGCGGGGTGTCTGGCACCGTGACCTGTGGTGTGTCGGGCACTGTGACCTGCGGTTTGTCGGGCACCGTGACGTACCCCGTGTCGGGCCGTGTCACGTGACCGACGTCCGGGATCGTCACACGCGGGGTGTCCTGCGCGAGGGCCGGCGTGGCGAGGGCAGTCACAACCAGCAGGAACGCGAACGTCTTCATGGCTTCTCCTGTGCATCCACTGGCGCGATCACGATCGGCGCCAGGGCGATTGCTGTCACGGTGATGTCGTCGAGCGGGGCGAGTGGCGCGATGTCGATGGGCGCGGTCTCGATGGTGTGCAGTTCGATGGGCGGCAGCGTCTCCGTCGCCCACGCACCCTGGGCGACAGCTGCCGCTGCGGGAGAGCCGGCGCCCCCTGCAGGGCGCCCGACAGCCGGTGCCTGGTGCCCGGTGCTCGGCCTGAGGCGCTTCCACTCCTCGAACGGGTCCATCGCCCAGTAGGCTTCGGGCGGCAGCACAGGCAGGTCGACGGGCTTCCGAATCACTGGGGAGGGCCGGTTCTCCGAACCGGCCGTCACCGGCCGGACGTCGGCCTGTCTCCCCATCACCACGTCCAGGCGCGTGTGCAGCGATCCTTCGACCAGCCAGGCGCCCCCGACGGCCGCGGCCACCGTCGCGGCGATCGGCAGCAGCCATCGTGGTCGCAGCAACTGCGTACGCCGGCTCATGCCGTCGCCGATGGCGACGTGCGCTGAGGGCCGGCTTGGAGTCCCCGCCGTCCGCGCCAGCACGCGTGTCAGGTGGTCGACGGGCGGCTCGGGCCGGGCCAGCGCCTCGAGGGCGGCGTCGATGTGTTCGTCGTCGTGTGCGGTCATTGTCGTTCCCATGACGGCCGGCTCGGAGAGCCGACCCTACCCGAAGCGGGCCAGGCGCTCCCGCAACAGCCGCCGCGCGTCGCTCACGCGCCACTTCAGGGTGCCGACCGGCACGCCGAGCAGCGACGCGGCCTCCGCGTACGGCAGATCCCCCGTCGCCATCAGCAACAGCGCATCGCGGTGCGCGCGGGGCAGACCCTTCACCAGCTTCTTCAGCCGCAGCCGTGCGTCGGCGTCCAGCACCCCGTCCTCGACGCTCGCCCCAGGGGCGGCCATCTGCACGGCCGGCCCCTCAGCGTCGTCGGCCCGATCGAGCCGAATCATCCGGAGCCAGGCCCTCGTGCTGCGCCGGCGATCCAGCGCCTTGCGCCATGCGATCGTCAGCAGCCACGTGCGAAACGACGACTGCCCCCGGAACTCGCCCAGTGCCTTCCACGCAGCAATCCAGGCCTCCTGCGCCGCATCGTCGGCGCCGTCGCGAGCGAGCAGCGCGGCATGGGTGGCCCGGAAGACGGCCCCGTGGTGCCGATGGACGAGCTCGGCCCAGGCCTCCTCCATGCCGGCCTGCGCGCGGGCCACGAGGTCCTCGTCGGTCACCAAGCCTGTAGACTGACCGCGGCGGTCCCGGGTTGGGAAAGCTGACGACACCATGACACCAGACGACCTGTTGCACCGGATTCGGGAACGCGTGACCCATCCCTCGACCGTCAAGGAGCTGATGCGCGCGCTGAAGCTCCCCAAGACCGAGGCGCCAGGCGTGCGCCGAGCGTTGAAGACGCTCGTGGATCGCGGTGCGCTGATTGAAACACGCGGCCGGCACTTCGGCGTGCCCGAGCTGATGGACCTCGCGCCCGGCCGAATCACCGTGCACCCCAACGGGTTCGGCTTCGTCAAGCTCGACCAGCCCATCGACGAGGTGACCGGCGACATCTATGTCGCGGGCCACAACCTGCACGACGCCATGCACGGCGACCGGGTGCTCGTCCGGGTCGAGCGCCACGGGCGCGACGGACGCTCCGAGGGACGGATCGTCCGCATCCTCGAGCGCAGCGCCGCCACCACGGTCGGCCGCTACGACAAGGAAGAGCACGGGCTGCAGTACGTGACGCCGTTCGACAAGCGGCTGCTCATGGATGTGCAGATCCCCGCCGGCGACGAACTCGGCGCGACGCCGGGGCAGATGGTCGTCATCGAGGTGACGCGCTGGCCGGTGCACGGTCGCGGCGCACTCGGCCGCGTCATCGAGATCATCGGCGACCTCGAGGCCCCGGGCGTCGACACGCAGATCATCATCCGCAAGCACGGCATCCCCGACCGCCACTCCGACGAGAGCATCGCCGAGGCCACCCGGCTGGGCATCGACGTCGACCCCAAGGACATCGAGGGCCGCACCGACTTCCGCGGCGATGTCGTCGTGACCATCGACGGCGAGACGGCCCGCGACTTCGACGATGCCATCTCGGTGGAGCGACTGGCCAACGGGCACTATCTGCTGAAGGTCCACATCGCGGATGTCGCGCACTACGTGCACGAGGGCAGTGCGCTGGACACCGAAGCCGCCGAGCGGTCCACCTCGGTCTACTTCCCGGAGCGTGCGGTCCACATGTTCCCGGAGGAGCTGGCCACGGGCCTGTGCTCGCTGCGGCCGCACGTCGACCGCCTCGTGCAGTCGTGCGTGATGGAGATCGACGCGCGTGGTCTCGTGGTCGAATCGAGCATGCACGATGGCGTCATCGTCAGTCGGGCCCGCATGACCTACAACGAGGTCGCCGCCATCCTCGACGGCGACGAGGCGCAGCGCGAGAAGTACCGGGAGCTGGTGCCGCACTTCGAGCGGATGCGGGAACTCTTCGTCATCCTCAACCAGCGCCGGCATCGCCGCGGCTCGATCGACTTCGACCTGCCCGAGGCCAAGATCGTCCTCGACAGCGAGGGCCAGATCGAGAACATCCTCGTCGCGGAACGCAACGTTGCGCATCGCCTGATCGAGGAGTGCATGCTGGTGGCCAACGAGACGGTCGCCGCGTTCCTCGAGTCCAACGACGTCCCGACGCTGTACCGCATCCACGAGGCCCCCGACCCGCTCAAGGTGGAGCAGTTCGAGGAGTTCATCTCGACGCTCGGGTACTCGCTCTCTGCTGGCGCCAGCACGATCAAGCCGCGACACTTCCAGAAGCTGGTCGAGAAGCTCCGCGGCAAGCCCGAGGAACGGCCCATCGCGACGCTGGTGCTGCGGACGATGCAGAAGGCGCGGTACGACACGCAGTGCCACGGCCACTTCGGCCTGGCGGCGGATGCGTACGCCCACTTCACGTCGCCGATTCGCCGCTATCCGGATCTGATCGTCCACCGCACGCTGCGCGAGTTCCGCCACGGCCTGCTCTCGGACGCGCTCTACGAGGAGCGCACCGAGGAACTGCCCGAGCTTGGTCGACACACGTCCGAGATGGAGCGCCGCGCCGACGAGGCCGAGAACGAACTCGTCGCGTGGAAGAAGGTCCGCTTCATGGCCGACAAGGTCGGCGAGGAGTACAACGGCTTCATCACCGGAGTCGCCCCGTTCGGCCTGTTTGTGCAGCTCGTCGAGCACTACGTCGAGGGCCTGGTGCACATCTCCAGCCTCGCCGACGACTACTATCGTCACCTCGAACGGGTGCATCAGCTGCGCGGCGAGAACACCCACCGCGTCTTCAGGCTCGGCGACCCCGTACGCGTGCAGGTCCTGCGGGTCGATCAGGATCGACGCCAGGTGGATCTCGGTGTCGTCGAGGTGCTGGATCGGATCCGCGAGTCCGAACGCAACCGGGGGCCGCGCACGAGCAAGGCCGGCCCGAAGGCCAAGGCCGGCAGCCGCCCGCCGACCAAGGGGCGCCCGGGCAAGCGGGAACGCGCGGTCAAGAAGGCCGTGCGCCGCCGCAAGTGATGCACCTCACCATCGCGACGGCCGGGCACATCGACCACGGCAAGAGCGCGCTCGTCCAGGCGCTCACCGGCACCAACCCCGACCGACTGCCCGAAGAGCGTGCCCGCGGCATCAGCATCGAACTCGGTTTCGCCCACACCGTCGTCGACGATGTGACGCTGTCGTTCGTGGACGTGCCTGGCCACGAACGCTTCGTCCGCACGATGCTGGCCGGCATCGGGGGCATCGACGTCGTCCTGCTGGTGGTGGCCGCCGACGAGTCGGTGATGCCGCAGACCCGCGAGCACTTCGACATCTGTCGCCTGCTGGGCGTCCGCCGCGGCGTGATCGCGCTGACGCGCTGCGACCTGGCCGACGAGACGATGCAGGCCATTGCCGAGTCCGAGGTGCAGGCACTCGTCGAGGGATCGTTCCTGGAGGCGGCGCCTGTCGTGCGCGTGTCGGCGCGCACCGGCGCCGGGATCGACGCGTTGCGCGCGACGCTGGTCCAGTGCGCCGCCAGTCGTGGTACCCGCGATCGCGACCTGCCGGTGCGGTTACCCATCGATCGCGTCTTCTCGGCCAGGGGCTTCGGCACGGTGGTCACCGGGACGCTGTGGTCCGGGGCGATCGACGTCGACCGCGAGCTGACGGTGTGGCCGTCAGGGGCGCGGGTGCGCGTGCGCGGCGTGCAGGTGCACGGGGCCGC
>NZ_JALHPM010000105.1:0-24317 GCF_022842525.1 Luteitalea sp. | reverse complement strand
GACGGAAGAGCGCGTGCGGATGTCCAAGCGGCGTCTGACGATTGCCCGCAACCTCGTCGAGGCTCAGCGCACGGCCGCCATGCTGACCACCTTCAACGAGGTGGACATGACCGAGCTGATGGGCCTGCGCGAGCGACGCAAGGAGCAGTTCGCCAAGCGCCACGGCGTCGGCATCGGCATCGCCTCGTTCTTCGTCAAGGCCGCCGTCGCCGCCCTGAAGTCCTTTCCCCGTCTCAACGCCGAGATCCAGGGCGAAGAGATGGTGCTGAAGCACTACTACGACGTCGGCATCGCCGTCGGCGCCGATCAGGGGCTCGTCGTTCCGGTCATCCGGTCGGCCGAGCAGCTGTCGTTTGCCGGCATCGAGCTGGCGATCCGCGATTTCGCCGCGCGCGCGAAGAACAACACCCTGACGCTCGAGGACCTCAAGGGCGGGTCCTTCACGATCACCAACGGCGGCGTCTTCGGATCGCTCCTGAGCACGCCGATCCTGAATCCGCCGCAGGTCGGCATCCTCGGCTTGCACAAGATCGAGGACCGTCCGGTGGCCATCAAGGGGCAGGTGGTGATCCGGCCGATGATGTATCTCGCGCTGTCCTACGACCACCGCATCGTGGATGGCCTCGAAGCCGTGCAGTTCCTGGTCAAGGTCAAGGAGTTCATCGAGGATCCGGGCCACCTGCTGCTCGAATCCTGATCCGTGTTCGGCCGAGACAACCAACCCTCGAGGGAGGGCGTCGAATGAACATGCCGCCGACCCGACCGTTCATCGCCACGGTCCTGCTGCTGGGGATCGCACTCGGTTCCTCCCCCGTGCTGGCCCAGCAGCCGGCGGCGCGTCAGCGCGCCGAGCTCGACCGGATCCGGCAGCGGCTGGCGGCGCCGGAGTCCATCTTCGTCGGGCCCGTGCGCGCCGACTACACGGTGCGCGTCGAGGACTCGAGCGACGACCTCGACTACCACTTCGGCTATCTGTACGACCAGACGACGGTGACGCCGGGCTATGTCCGGCCGTGGTATCCGATCTACCACTACCAGATGCAGTCGCTCATGATCCCGACCGAGCATCGGGCCCAGCTCTACCCCGCTGGCGTGCCCGTCAACGGCGCCACGCTCGACAGCATCAAGAACGCCTTCCGCAAGCGCAAGGAGCGCGAGGCCAAGAAGCAGGTCGAGGCCGAGGTGCAGGCGATCAGGAAGACCCCGTAACCGGAAACAGGAACTCCAGCAGGGGCCCGACGCGCTCGGCCCATGCCGTCTCGGAATGGGGCGCGTCGTGGACTTCGAGGTAGTGCAGGTCGGCCCCGGGTTCCCAGCCCTTCTCCTGCAGCACTCCCCGCAACGCACGGGCATTCCTGACCGTGTCGCGCCCTTCGCCCGTCCCCACATCGAGCCAGATCCGCCAGGGCAACCGGGCCGGCAGGCCTTCGACGCGCGTCAGCACGGCGCGGCGGTCCCACCAGATCGACGGCGAGAGCACGGCCAGCGCCCCGAACACCCCCGGATGCTCGAGCCCGATGTGCAAGGTCACGAGGCCGCCGAGCGACGAGCCACCGACCGCCGTACTCGCCGCCTCGGGCTGCGTGCGGAAGGTGCGATCGATGTACGGCTTGAGTTCGTCGACGAGGAAGCGCGCGTAGTGGTTCGCGTGCCCGCCCGCGTGCCGGTGCGCGTCCCTGGTCGGCGCGAACTCGTCGGCCCGCAAGGCCCCGGCGTGGTTGATCGCCACGATGACGAGCGGCATCACCCGTCCGGCGTGCACCAGGCGTTCGGCCGTCTCGTCGACGCCCCACTCCGCGCCGGCAAACGACGTACTGGTGTCGAAGACGTTCTGGCCGTCGTGCAGGTACAACACCGGAAACCGCCGCGTCTGATCGTGGTCGTATCCGGGCGGCAGGTAGACGAGCACGTCGCGGCTGTTGCCGAGCGCGTCGGAGTGGAAGCCCTCCAGCAGCCGGATGTCGCCGGTGAGGCTCCGCCCATCACGCGGCGCATGGACGCACTGGATGGGGCCAGGAGGCACGGCTAGGCGCGCCACCGGAACGGATCGAGCCGGAGGATCATCGCGTCCAGTGTAACCGCGCACGCGCATCGGCGTGCGCTTCAGGTAGCCTGTAGGACATGCCACTCCTCGACCCGGGCACCAAGGCCCCCACGTTCGCCCTGCCGGACCAGCACGGCACGATCCACACGCTCGCGCAGTACGCAGGCCGTCCCGTCGTGCTCTTCTTCTACCCGAAGGACGACACGTCGGGTTGCACGACGGAAGCCTGCGGGTTCCAGGCGGCGCTGCCGGACTTCTCGCAGGTCGATGCGGCGGTGTTCGGGATCAGCATCCTCGACACGAAGAGCAAGGCGAAGTTCGCCACCAAGCATGGCCTCACCTTCCCGCTGCTGGCCGACGCCGATCACGCCGTGTGCGAGCAGTACGGCGTGTGGCAGGAGAAGAGCATGTACGGCCGCAAGTACATGGGCATCGCCCGTGTCAGCTACCTGATCGCCGCCGATGGCACCGTGGCGCGCCGCTGGGACAGCGTCAAGGTCGACGCGCACGCGGCGGAGGTCCTCGCGGCCGTCACTGCGCTGAGGGGCAAGTGATCCGTCGCGCACACGTCATCGGCCTGGCCTGCTGCCTCGCCCTTGCGCTGCCCGTGGGCGTCGGCGCGCAGGGCCGCGAGCCGCTCAACCTCGAACTGGGCGACCCCGCCCGCAAGGCCCGCACGCTGGCGCTGGGCGTCGATCAGATCCACGACACCCACAAGGGCGTCGACCTCTCGACCGACGAGGTCGCGGCAGCGCTGGCAGACGCCGCGATCGTGCTGGTCGGCGAGGCCCACACCTCCGTCGAATCGCATCGCGTCCAGGCGCAGGTGATTGCCGCCCTGCAGCGAGCCGGCCGCAAGGTCACGATCGGCCTCGAGATGTTTCCGTACGATGCGCCGACGGCGCCGTTCGACCGCTGGCTGCGCGGCAGCCTCGATGAAGCGGCGCTGCTCCGCGAGTCGGGCTGGTACGACTACTGGGGCTACCCGTGGGGCTACTACCGGGACATCTTCCTGCTCGCCAAGCAGTACCGCCTGCCCATCCGCGGGGTGAATGCGCCCCGCGCGGTGGTCTCCATGGTGGGGCGCCGCGGCCTCGCCGGCATCGGGGGCATGGAGCGGGGGCAGCTCGCGCCCACCATCGACACCACCAACGAGGAACACAAGCGGTTGTTCGTCGCCTACGTCGGCGGCGACTCGGCCGGGCACGGGGCCGGGATGCCGCCAGAGGTCCTGCAGCGAATGGTGGAGGCCCAGAGCACGTGGGACGCGACCATGGCCTACCACGCCGTCGAGTTGTCGAAGGAATCGCCCGATCCCAGGGCCGTGGTGGTGGTGCTGGTGGGGAGCGGGCACGTTGCCTACAACCTCGGCATCGCGCGTCAGGCCCGGGCATACACGGACAAGCGCGTGGCGACGGTGATGCCGATTGCCACCCAGCTCGGCACACCGGAGCCGGTCCGCGCCTCCGTCGGCGACATCGTCTGGGGCGTGCCGACCGAAACCTATCCGCGCTTCCCGACGCTCGGCCTGTCCTTCCGCAGCAGCGGCGAGCAGCCGACGACCGTGCTCATGGTCTCGCCGGGATCGCCCGCCGAGGCGATGGGGTTCAAGGCCGGCGACATCGTGCTGACACTCGACGGCCAGCCGATCAGGAAGGACGTCGAGGTGCGCGCCCTGCTCGACCGCAAGCAGTGGGGCGACGCGCTGACCGGGACGGTCACGCGCGGCGCCGAGACCCTGACGCTCACCGGCCGCCTGCGACGGCGGTAGGCACGGGCGTCTCGACCATCAACGTGATGGACGATGCCAGGTCGGCCGCGCGATAGACGCGCTGCGTGGCGACCCTGAAGTCGGCGGGCGTGGCGGTCGGAATCTCCATGAACACCTGGGGATTCCGATCGACGAGCGGGAACCACGAACTCTGCACCTGCACCATCACGCGGTGGCCGCGGCGAAACGCGTGGTACACGTCGGGCAGGTCATAGGTGATCGCCTCGGGCCGACCAGGGACCATCGGCTCCGGTGTCTCGAAGCTGCGCCGGAACTTGGCGCGGAATGGCTCCCCGCGCACCAGTTGCTGGTATCCGCCCATCTTCACGGCATCGGCGCGCGCCGGCGCGCCGGGTGGCGCCGCCGGCGTCGGGTAATCGTCCGGATACACATCGATCACCTTGACGACGAAGTCGGCGTCGGTGCCGGTGGTCGACACGTGCAGGCGGACCTGAATCGGGCCGGCCACCACGAGGTCCTGCTCGAGCGGCGGGGTCTGGTAGACCAGCACGTCGGGCCGACGGCTCGCGAAGCGCTGGTCCTCGGTCATGTAGTCCGACGTGAAGCCGCCGGCCACGTAGCCGACGTAGGGCACGGGGCGCCTCGGGTCGCTCACGTACTCGTCGTACGACGTCGCCTCCCGTGGGCGCGCCTCGGTCAGACTGCCGTTGGCGGCCAGGTGCAGGGTCTTTGCCGTGAGTCCCTTCGGCGGCCAGGCATCGAGCCGGCGGAACTCGTTGAGGCCCGTGAGGAACATCCACGCTTCGGGCACCGGCTCCTTGCCGTCCTTCAGGTGCGCCATGAAGAAGGGGAACTCGATCTTCTCGCGATAGAACTCCCCCGTGCGGATGGCGAAGTCGAGGTTGCCCAGGTGCTGGCCGGCGCCACGCGCCCAGCCTCCGTGCGACCACGGGCCCATCACGATCGTGTTGGCGATGCCGGGGTTCTTCCGCTCGACCGCGCGGTAGATGTGGAAGGGGCCGATGGGGTCCTCGGCGTCGAACCAGCCGCCGACGTTGAGCACCGCGCACCTCACGTTGTCCATGAAGCGCCAGAGCGAGCGCTGCTTCCAGTAGGCGTCGTATGTCGTGTGGTCGACGATCTCCTGCCAGTAATCGGCCTTCCCCCCGAACAGGTCGGCGTTCATGCGCGCGAGCGGCACCGGCGTACGCAGGAAGAAGTCGTACATGTCCGGCGTGCCCGGGTCGAAGACGATCGCGGGGCGCGGCGGCGCCGGCGTGTCGCCCCGGGGAGCGAAGCGCGAGTAGAACCCGAAATTCGCCCCCAGCATGAACGCGCCGTTGTGGTACACGTCGTCGCCCATGTAGTAGTCCGCCGTCGGCGCCTGTGGCGAGGCGGCCTTCAGCGCCGGGTGCGAGTCGATGATGCTCGCGGCGACGTGGAAGCCCGGCTGCGAGATGCCGATCATGCCGACGCGCCCGTTGTGGTTGGGCACGTTGGCCAACAGCCAGGCGATCGTGTCGTGGGTGTCGGTCCGCTCGTCGACGTCCTTCGGCCCGGTGCCGGCATTGAAGGGGCGCACCTGCTGGAACTGCCCTTCTGACATGTAGCGTCCGCGCGCATCCTGCCGCACGAAGATGAACCCTTCCTTCTGGAGCGGTTCCGATCCGAGCGCGGCGGGATAGCGGTCGACGCCGTAGGGGGCCACGCTGTAGGGCGTCCGCGTCAGCAGGAAGGGGTAGGTCCGCGACGCGTCCTTCGGCACGTACACGGCCGTGAACAACCGCACGCCGTCGCGCATCGGCACGAGGTACTCGTACTTGGTGTACGTCGCGCGCACGAGGTCGGCCCCCGTGGGCGCCGACTGCGCGTGGCCGACGCGCCCGGCCCCCTGCGGCCCGAGCACCAGTGCGGCGGTCAGCAGGCCCGCCGATGCGGCGCGCCCGATGGTCACGATCCCTCTCGGCACGGTGGTCTCCTTGCGCCCTGCATCCCCTGGCCTGCCCGTCGCACGAGACGTGGCTACGCGCGGACCAGCCTCACGGTGGCGGTCACCGGGAAGTGGTCCGACGGGTAGCGCTGGTTGCGGTCGGTGCGGACGATCGCGGCGTCGAGGACGTCCCACTCCGCCGTCGCGAAGATGTGGTCGATCTTCTCGCCGATGACCTGTCCGAACCTGAAGCCGGTGAAGGTGCCGACCGGCGCCGCCTCCGGGTGCTTGACGCGAAACGTGTCGCGGAACACGCCGCCGTCGAGCATCGACGCGACGGCAGGGTTCTTCTCGCCGGCGTTGAAGTCGCCGGTCACGATGACCGGCGCCTGGGGATCACGCGCGGCAATCCGCGCGCGCAGCAACCTCGCCGACTGCTCGCGCGACGGCTGCGACTGATGATCGAGGTGCACGTTGTAGACGGACAGCGGCTGCCCGTCCGGCGAGACGAACTGCGCCCACGTGCAGATGCGGGTGATGCTGTTGCCCCAGCTCTTCGAGGCGACGCGGTCTGGCGTGTCCGAGAACCAGAAGGTGTCGCTGCGGCTCACCGACAGCGCGGCCGTCCGGTAGAGGAGGCAGGAGTACTCGCCCGCCCGGATGCCGTTGTCGCGCCCGACGCCGACCATCGCGTATCCCGGCAGGGCCTGCAGGATGAAGGCCAGCTGCGGATACAGCGCCTCCTGGACGCCGATGACGTCGGGCGCCTCCGCGCGCAGCACGTCCACCAGGAAGTCCTTGCGCCGGTCCCAGTGGTTGTCGCCGTCGTTGGCGGTGCCATAGCGGATGTTGAAGGTCATCACCTTCAGCGCCAGCCCCGAGGCCGGCGCTGCCGCCTGGGCCGCCTGCGCCACCACCGATGGCGCAGCCGCGCACGCGCCGATCGTGGCCGCGCAGGCCTGGACGAATGCCCGTCTCTTCATGCGATCCACTCCCGTCCGGCCCAATGCGCCCGGAGGAACTCGACGACGTTGCGCCACCGGAAGCGCTCCAGGTCATCGTCGGTGAACCCGCGCGCCCCGAGCACGTCGCACAGGCGATGCAGATCGGCGATGGTGTCGATCTCGACCGGCGTCTGCTCCGTGCCGAACGCGCCGTCGAGGTCCGAGCCGATGCACACGTGGGCCGTGGAGCCCGCGAGGTCGCAGATATGGACGACGTGGTCGGCGAGCCGCTCGAAGGTGCACGACATCGACTGCGGCGTCGACGTGCCGCGCACCCAGCCGGGCACGATCATCCACGCATCGCACGACGCCCCGATGACGGCGCCGCGCTTGACGATCGCCCGAATCTGATCGTCGGGCAGCTGTCGCTGATCGGGGACCAGCGTTCTCACGTTGTGATGGCTGGCCCACACGGCGCCGCCGAACAGGTCGAGGGCCTGCCAGAGGCTGTCGTCGCTCAGGTGGGTGACGTCGAGGATGACGCCCAGCCGTTCCATGGCGGCGAGCAGCGCTGGCCCCTGCGGCTCGAGCGGTCCGGTGGTGTGCGTGCCGGGGGCGTACCGTCCGGGTCCGTAGTGTGCCGGCCCGACGGCGCGCAGGCCGTCGCGCACGGCCTGCTCCAGGTACTCGATGGTGACCAGCGAATCGGCGCCCTCGAGACTGCGGATGTAGCCGATGGGCGCGCGCGGTGGCGGGTCCTGCCACAGGGCGAGATGCGCGTCGAGCGAGGCGAGGTCGGTGACCGCGACCATCTCGCCCGCCTTCTCCATCTCGCGGTACCAGGCCAGCTGTCCCTGCGTCTGGGCCCAGGCCTGCTCGGCCGAGTGCCACCCGGGCAGCGGGTTGTCTGGCGCGACAGAGCGGGCGATCTGCGTGGCGACGACCAGGCCGATGCGCGCACGGCGCATCTCCGGAAAGGACACCGTGCCACGGCCGCGGTCGGGCCGATCGGTGAGCCCCGCTTCACGGGCCCGGATGGCCGCGACCGGCTCGCGCAGGTCGCGGTTCCACTCGAGCGCGTTCATGGACAGGTCCAGATGCGCGTCGACGACCAGCATCTAGACGTCCTTCAGCCGGAACAGCGCCTCGATCTCCACCGGGATGTTGCCCGGCAGCGAGCCCATGCCCACCGCGCTGCGCACGCCCACGCCGAGGTCTTCGCCCCAGATGGCCGAGAACATCTCGCTGCACCCGTTGATGACGAAGGGATGCCGATCGAACTCCGGCGTCGCCCACACCATGCCGAGGACCTTGACGACGCGATGGATGCGGTCGAGCGACCCGACCGTGGCCCTGATCGTGGCGAGCATCGACAACCCGACCTGGCGCGCCGCCAGCTTGGCCTCGTCGGCCGTCAGGTCCTGCCCCACCTTGCCGACGATCATCGAGCCATCGGTCTTCATCGTGCCGTGACCGGACACGTACAGATAGGGGCCCTCGATCAGGGCGGGCTTGTAGACCCCCATCGGCTTGGGCGCGGGCGGGAGGTCGAGGCCGAGAGCAGCGAAGCGTTCTTCTGGTGTGGACATGTCGGAGGAATCGGGAGTCGGGAAGCGGGAGTCGGGAAGCGACGATGGTCGTAGCCGTCGACCTTCAGGTCGACGGTCAGTGATGTTCGCCTATATCCATACATCGAGCAGCAGCACGCCCGCGAGGCCGACGATGGCGACAATCGACTCCATCGCGGTCCACGTCTGCAACGTCTCGGCCACGGACAGGTTGAAATACTCCTTGAACAGCCAGAAGGCGCCGTCGTTGATGTGCGACAGCATCAGGCTGCCGGCGCCAATCGACAACACCATCAGATTCGGATCCGCCGCGCCGCTCGCGACCAGAGGCGCCACGAAGCCCGCCGTGGTGAGCCCGGCGACGGTGGCCGACCCGACGCAGACGCGGACGAGGGCCGCCATCGCCCACGCCAGCACCAGGGGCGGCGCGTGCAGGCGCGACAGCGCCGCCGCGATGGCGGTGCTCGACCCGGCGTCCGTGAGCACCTGCTTGAATGCGCCGGCGCCGCCGACGACGAGCATCACGAGGGCCACGTCGGAGGCGGCCCGTTCGCACCAGCCCGTGATGGTCTCCATCGAGGCGCCGCTGCGCAACCCCAGCAGGCCGATGGCCACCACCACCGCCACGAGCATGGCCATGGACGGGTCACCGATCGCACGCACGACCTGACCGATCACCCCGTCGGAGACGCGTGAGGCCAGCACCGACCCGACGCCGAGCATCACCACCGGCAGCAGCGCGGTCGTGAGACTGGCCGACAGCGACGGCAGTGTCGCCTCGTCACGCAGGGCCGGCACGAACGTCGACAGGGGGGGGCGATCGATGCGCGGCATGAACCGCGTGTAGACCGGGCCAGCGAGGATGATGGCCGGGATGGCGATGACGATGCCGTACAGCAGCGTCTGCCCCATGTTGGCGTTGAACTGCTGCACCAGCGCGGCGGGGGCCGGATGGGGCGGCAGGTACCCGTGCGTCACCGAGAGCGCGGCCAGCATCGGCAGCCCCACCCAGACCGGCGGCAACTTGTACTGCGCGGCGACGCTGAAGATCAGCGGAATGACCAGCACGAACCCGACCGAATAGAACAGCGGCAGGCCGACGATGAAGCCGGTGACCATGAGCGCCCACTGCACGCGGCTCGGTCCGCTGAGGCGCATCAGGCTCATCGCGATGCGCTGGGCCGCGCCGCTCTCCGCGACGATCTTGCCGAGCATGGCGCCGAGGCCGATCACCAGCAGCAGGGAGCCGAGCGTGTCGCCGAGGCCCTTCTGGATGGCCGCCGACACCTGCAGCGGCGTCAGCCCCGAGGCCAGACCGACGCCGATGCAGACCAGGAGAAAGGCCAGGAACGGCGTCAGGCGGGCGCCGGCGATCAGCAGGACGAGGGCGACGATGCCGGCCAGGGCGATGGCGAGGAGCATGAGGCGGGGCCCATCCTATCGCATCGGCCCCGCAATGCCGCGATGCCGCGATGCCGGGAATGCCGCAGATGCAGAACGGGCCTGCCCTTCTCTCGAGGGGCAGGCCCGCCTGTCCTTCAGCCGTCAACCGTCAACCGTGTGCGCTTCTGCCTTGTGCCTGGCGGCATTCGGCATCGCGACATCGCGGCACTACCAGCTAGTAGCGATAGTGATCCGGCTTGTACGGGCCCTCGACCGGCACGCCGATGTAGTCGGCCTGCTCCTTGGCGAGCACCGTCAGCTTGACCCCGAGCTTCTCGAGGTGCAGGCGCGCGACCTTCTCGTCGAGGCGCTTGGGCAGCACGTAGACGCGCTTGGCGTACGCCGCGTTGTTGGTGTGGAGCTCGATCTGCGCCATCACCTGGTTGGTGAACGAGGCCGACATCACGAAGCTCGGGTGCCCCGTCGCGCACCCGAGGTTGAGCAGGCGACCCTCGGCGAGGATCATCACGCTGTGGCCGTCCGGGAAGCGCCACTCGTCGTACTGCGGCTTGATGTTGATGCGCTCGATGCCGGCGACCTTCTTCAGGCCGGCCATGTCGATCTCGTTGTCGAAGTGGCCGATGTTGCCGACGATGGCCTTGTCCTTCATCTTCGCCATGTGCTCGGCGGTGATGATGTTGCGGTTGCCCGTCGCCGTGATGAAGATGTCGGCCGTCTCGAGCACGTCCTGCAGCGTGGTGACCTGGTAGCCCTCCATCGCCGCCTGCAGCGCGCAGATCGGGTCGATCTCGGTGATGATGACGCGCGCGCCCTGGCCGCGCAGCGACTGCGCGCAGCCCTTGCCGACGTCGCCGTAGCCGCACACCACCGCTACCTTGCCCGACAGCATGACGTCGCTGGCGCGCATGATGCCGTCGGTCAGCGAGTGCCGGCAGCCGTACAGGTTGTCGAACTTGCTCTTGGTCACCGCATCGTTGACGTTGATGGCCGGGAACAGCAGCGTGCCGGCCGTCATCATCTCGTAGAGGCGGTGGACGCCGGTGGTGGTCTCCTCGCTGACGCCCTTGATGCCACGGGCGATCGCCTGCCACTGGGCCGACGCCTTGCCGAGCTCGTCACGCAGCGTCTGGAGGATGATGCCCCACTCCTCGGGCTCCTTCTCGGCGTCGAAGGCCGGCACCTTGTCCGCCGTGCCGTACTCGAGGCACTTGTGGACGAACAGCGTCGCGTCACCCCCGTCGTCGACGATCTGCTCGGGGCCGGAGCCGTCGGGCCACACGAGGGCCTCCTTCGTGCACCACCAGTACTCCTCGAGCGTCTCGCCCTTCCAGGCAAACACCGGGATGCCCTTCGGGTGCTGCACGGTGCCACCGGTCTCGGGACGACCGACCACCACCGCCGCGGCGGCGTGATCCTGCGTCGAGAAGATGTTGCAGGACACCCAGCGCACGTCGGCGCCGAGCGCGTCGAGCGTCTCGATCAGGACGGCCGTCTGCACGGTCATGTGCAGGCTGCCCATGATCTGGACGCCGGCCAGCGGCTTCTTCGCGGCGTACTCGTCGCGAATGGCCATCAGACCGGGCATCTCCTGCTCGGCGAGGCGGATCTCCTTGCGGCCGAAGTCGGCCTCGGCGAGATCACGAACCTTGAAGGCGGGACGCCCGGCCTTCTCGGCCTGGGCAAAAGCGTGCAACGTCTCGGTTGCGACTGCAGGGGTCATGCGTTTGGCTCCTTGGCTTCGCGGCACCGCGCCGCGTCGTACGGCATCGCGAACCAGGCGCGATGCGATTCTCGTGAGGGCAATGGCGGCGAGTGCGCCCTACCTGCCCGTGACTGACAATGAAGACGCACCCGCGGTGGCTCGGGCGACGAACAAGGCCGGGCCACGCACACCCGGCACCGGGGACATCGGCACCACCCGCGCCCCGCTGAAGCCAGCCCCGGTCAGGAGCCGGCTGACGTCGACCTCGGAGAACCCGAGCCAGACGTGTCCCATCTGGCCACGATACTCCTCGCGGTCGTGTGGCTGCATGTCGATGACGAGCAACCGCCCGTCCGCCCTGAGGACCCGGCGCGCCTCCTTGAGCACGGCCGTCGGATCGCCCAGGTGATGCAGCACGAGGACCAGCAGCGCGAGGTCCGCGGTGCCACTCGCCACCGGCACTGCTTCCAGCGTGCCTTCCCGGACCTCGACGTTGGGCAGGGCCCCGAGGCGGGCCCGCGCGGCCGTGAGCATCTCGGCCGACGCGTCGACGGCCACGACGTGCCGGACGAACGGCGCCAGCGCGGCCGACGTCCGTCCCGTGCCGCAGCCGAGGTCCGCCACGGTCCACGTCGGTTCGCACGCCGCCAGCAGGCCATCGAGATGGAAGCTGCTGCCGTAGAGCTCGTCGCGCAGCGCATCCCACTCCCCGGCCGCGCGGGAGAAGAAGGCGGCCGATTCCGAACGGCGGTCGGCCAGCACCCGAGTCAGGCGCATCCGGTCCTGCGCCACGGCCGGCATCGTGATCAGCTGGGCCTTGACCACGCGCCACAGGTCGGCCGAGTGCTCGTCGAGCGCGTCGGTGACGAGCGAGTAGAGTCGGCTCGTCCCTTCGCGTCGCACCTGGGCCCAGCCGCCATCCATCAGCGTCTTGAGGTGCCGACTGATCGTCGACTGCGGCAGTTGCAGGATGTCGCACAGCTCGCCCACCGCCAAGGTCTGCCCCTCGAGCACGAGCAGCAGGCGGGCCCGCAGGGGGTCCCCGAGAACGTTGAGGTGCGCCAGGACTGGCGAAGCAAGTTGATTCATCCCTCTATCCGGATTGAAGTCTACACAGATGAACTCCTTCCGTCAAGCCGGATGAACACACGAACGGCCGGAGGGCACCGCGCCCCCCGGCCGTCGAGACGGCGTCGAGCGCGCGCCGCGTCAGCGGCGGCGCCGGAACCGGCACACTGCGGTCACGCGCCTTCAGCAGGTGCCCGCAGTGACCGCCGCGTACGCGAGGTTCGGCGCCAGCCACTTCTCGGCCTCGTCGCGCGTCATGCCCTTCCGGCGCGCATAGTCGGCGACCTGGTCCTCGCCGAGCCGACCGATCATGAAGTACGACGCCTGCGGGTGCGAGAAATAGAGCCCCGACACGCTCGCCGCCGGCCACATGGCGCAACTCTCGGTCAGCGACACGCCGATGGCCTCCGCATCGAGCAACCGGAACAGGGTGCGCTTCTCCGTATGGTCGGGGCACGCCGGGTAACCGAAGGCCGGTCGGATGCCCCGATACTTCTCGGCCACCAGGTCCTCCGGGCCCAGGCGCTCGTCGGCGCCGTAGCCCCAGTCGCGCCGGGCCTGCGCATGCAGGTATTCGGCGGCGGCTTCGGCGAGGCGGTCGGCCAGCAGCTTGACCATGATGGCGTTGTAGTCGTCGTGCGCGGCCTCGAACGCCTTGGCCTGCACCTCGGCGCCATGCACCGTGACGGCGAAGGCCCCGACATGATCGGCCCCCTCCCCCACCGGGGCGACGAAATCGGCCAGCGACCGGTTGGGCTTGGTGTCCGGCTTGGGCTCCTGCTGCCGCAGCATCGGGAAGCGGGCCACCTCGTGCTGTCGCGCGGCGTCGCCATACAGCACCACGTCGTCTCCGGCCGCATTGGCAGGCCAGAAGCCGTAGACGGCGCGAATGGTGAGGGCCCCGCCCGACTCGAGGCGGTCCAGCGTCGCGATCGCGTGTTCGTGCAACGACCGCGCCTCGGCCCCGTACTGCGGATGATCGAAGATCGTCGGCAGCTTGCCCTTGAGCTCCCACGCGTTGAAGAAGAACGTCCAGTCGATGTAGGGGCGCAGCGCCTCGACCGACAGCGACACCTCGCGCCGGCCGGTGAACGCAGGCGTCGGCAGGGCCTCGGCGGCCCAGTCCACCTGCAGCCGGTTGTCGCGGGCCTGCCGCAGCGACAGCAGGGGCTTCTCCTGCCGCTTCTGGTGCAGGTCGCGCACGCGGGCCTGGTCCTCGCGCAACTGCGCGGCGTACGCCGGGGCCTGGGCCGCCGACAGGACGCTCGAGACGACCGACACCGCGCGGGACGCGTCGAGCACGTGGACCGCGATGCCGGAATACTCGGGGGCAATCTTGACCGCCGTGTGCTGCGGACTCGTGGTGGCACCGCCGATCAGCAGCGGCAGCGTCATGCCGCGCCGCTCCATCTCGCGTGCCACGCCGACCATCTCGTCCAGCGACGGCGTGATGAGCCCGCTCAGGCCGATCACGTCGACGCCATGCTCGACCGCGGCCTTCAGGATCTTGTCGGTCGGCACCATCACCCCGAGATCGATGACCTCGTAGTTGTTGCAGCCGAGCACCACCGACACGATGTTCTTGCCGATGTCGTGGACGTCGCCCTTGACCGTGGCGATGAGCACCTTGCCCTGTGCCTGGGCCCCGCCGGCGGCCTTCTCGGCCTCCATGAACGGCAACAGGACGGCCACCGCCCGCTTCATCGCCCGCGCGCTCTTGACGACCTGCGGCAGGAACATCTTGCCCTGACCGAACAGGTCCCCGACGGTCTTCATCCCGTCCATCAGCGGGCCTTCGATCACCTGCAGGGGCCGCGCGAACTGCTGGCGCGCCTCCTCGACGTCGGCCTCGATGTAGTCCACCACCCCGTGCACCAGGGCATAGGCCAGGCGCTCGGCCACCGGCGCCTCGCGCCACCGCAGATCCACCTCGCGTCGCGTGCCGCTGCCGCGAACCTGCTCGGCCCGGGCGACGAGCCGCTCGGTCGCCTCCGGACGCCGGTTGAAGAGCACGTCCTCGACCAGCGTCAGCAACTCCGGCGCGATGTCCTCGTACACGGCCAGCTGCCCCGCATTGACGATGCCCATCGTCAAGCCGGCCTTGATGGCGTGGAAGAGGAACGCCGAGTGAATGGCTTCGCGGACCACGTCGTTGCCGCGGAAGCTGAACGACAGATTGCTGATGCCGCCGCTGATCAGCGCACCGGGGCACGTGGCGCGAATCTGCCGCGTGGCCTCGATGAAGTTGATCGCGTACTCGTTGTGCTCGTCGAGCCCGGTCGCGATGGCGAGCACGTTCGGGTCGAAGATGATGTCTTCGGGCGGGAAGCCGATCTGCTCGGTCAGCAACCGGTAGGCCCGCTGGCAGATCTCGACCTTGCGCGCGATCGTGTCGGCCTGCCCCGTCTCGTCGAAGGCCATGACGATGACGGCGGCGCCGTAGGCACGAACCGTTCTCGCCTTCGCGAGGAAGTCCGCTTCGCCCTCCTTCAGGCTGATCGAATTGACGATCGCCTTGCCCTGCACACACTTCAGACCGGTCTCGAGCACGGTCCACTTCGAGCTGTCGATCATGAACGGGACGCGCGCCACCTCGGGCTCGGTGGCCAGCAGGTTGAGGAACGTCTTCATGCTCGCTTCGCTGTCGAGCATGCCCTCGTCCATGTTCACATCGAGGATGTTGGCGCCGTTGCGCACCTGCTCGGTCGCCACGTCGACGGCCGCGGTGAAGTCCCCGGCCTTGATGAGGCGCGCGAACTTGGCCGACCCCGTGACGTTGGTGCGCTCCCCCACCATCTGGAAGTTGCTCTCGGGCCGAATCTCCAGCGGCTCGAGGCCCGAGAAGCGGCTGTAGCGCCGCAGATCGGTCGGCACCACCCGCGGCGTGACGCCTTCACAGGCCTGCGCCATGGCCCGGATGTGATCGGGCGTGGTCCCACAGCAGCCGCCGACGAGATTCAGCAACCCCTCGCGCGCAAAGCCGGCCAGCACCCCGGCCATCTGCTCGGGCGTCTCGTCGTAGCCACCGAAGGCGTTGGGCAAGCCCGCGTTGGGATAGCACGACACGAAGCAGTCGGCGATGGCCGACAGGTCGCGGAGGTAGGGGCGCATGTCGTCGGCGCCGAGCGCGCAGTTGAGACCGACACTGAACGGCCGTACGTGCGCCATGGAAATCCAGAAGGCTTCCACGGTCTGCCCCGACAGCGTCCGTCCGCTGCGGTCGGTGATCGTGACCGACAACATCACCGGCACCTCGACACCACGGCGATCGAACACGTGACGCACGGCGAGCGCCGCCGCCTTGGCGTTC
Organism: Luteitalea sp.; assembly: GCF_022842525.1. Classification (NCBI taxonomy): domain Bacteria; kingdom Pseudomonadati; phylum Acidobacteriota; class Vicinamibacteria; order Vicinamibacterales; family Vicinamibacteraceae; genus Luteitalea; species Luteitalea sp. Next base: position 8,615 of record NZ_JALHPM010000105.1, on the reverse strand, counting down.
AGCGTGTCGAAGATCGTCTCGATCAGCAGCACGTCCACGCCGCCGTCGAGCAGGCCCTCGACCTGGGTCTCGTAGGCGTCGACGACGGCCTCGAAGCTGACGGCGCGGAACGCCGGGTCGTTGACGTCGGGCGAGATGGACAGCGTGCGGTTGGTCGGCCCGATGGCGCCGGCGACGTAGCGCGGGCGATCCGGCGTCTTCGCGTTCCAAAGGTCGGCAGCCGCGCGCGCCACGCGGGCCGCCGCCACGTTCAACTCGTACACGATGCGCTCGAGCCCATAGTCCGACTGGGCGATGGCCGTGCCGTTGAACGTGTTGGTCTCGATGATGTCGGCGCCCGCCTCCAGATACTGCTCGTGGATGGCCTGGATGATGTCGGGGCGGGTGAGGACGAGGAGGTCGTTGTTGCCGCGCAGGTCGTGCCCGTGCGCCGCGAAGCGCTCACCGCGGTAGTCGGCCTCGGCGAGCTGGTGGCGCTGGATCATCGTGCCCATCGCGCCATCGATGAACAGCAGTCGGCGTTGACACGCCTCCTTGAGCTTCAGGACCGTTGCACTCGTCATCGCACACTCCCCCGCGCCGACGATGCGGCGCCCGTCCTGCCGCGCAGCACGCCGCCGGCCTTGCGGCCGCTCGCCACGAGCACGGTGAACGGATCTCCCTTCAGGCGCGCGCCGACCTCCACGCGCACATCCTCGAGGCCGGCCCGGAACAGCCAGTCCTCGAGCGAATCATCGCGGAACCCCAGCCAGCGGTCCCCCAGGCGCTCGCGCACCCAGTCCTGCCCATGCGCGCGCAGCTCGAGCACCAGCACCGTGCCGCCCGGCTTGAGGGCGCGGACGGCCTCGCACAGCGCCGCCTCCGGTTTCGGGACATGGTGGAGCGCCTGCGACAGCAGGACGACGTCCACCGACGCGTCCTCGAGCGGCAGCGCCTCGATGCGGCCTTCCCGCCAGACGATGTTGGACACGCCGCGCTTGCGCGCGAGCTGGCGCGCACGCTTGAGTACGTCGCGCGAGCTGTCGATGGCGATGACCTGCTCGGCCCAGCGGGCCGCTTCCATGGCGAGGTAGCCCTCGCCGCAGCCGGCATCAGCCACGATGAGCGACGGCAACAGATGGCCGAGCGCCCGGCTCCAGGCGGCCCAGCTGCGACCGGGGACCAGTTGCCCCGCGTTGCTGCCGTGCGCCTGGAAGTCCTCCTTGCGCAGCCGCAACACCTCGAGCAACCGCGCATCGTCGGCGCGCAGTTCGGGGTCCTCGTCGGCGGCCGGGAGCGACGCGTCCAGCGCCTCCCACATCGGCCGGGCCAGGCCAGCCCCGTCGGGACGCAGCGAATAATAGGCGAACCCACCCTCGCGACGCTCTTCGACCAGCCCGCTCTTGCGCAGCAGGCCGAGGTGTCGCGAGACCCCTGACTGGGCGATGCCGAGGATGGCCGTCAACTCCTTGACGTTGAGCTGCTCCTTGCCGAGCAGTCGAATCAGACGAAGACGGACGTCATCGCCAAGCAGCCGACAGAAGGCGGATAGATCCTTCACATACGCAAATCTACATGCATTGATGTCTCGTGGCAATCCGGAACGTCATGCCCCCGGCCGCTGACTGCCGGACAAGTCCGGCAGCTACGGACTACGGACTACGAACGTCCCAGGGCGTCGGTCAGCCGCTGGTGGCCGGAGCGGCTCACCGGCAGGCGGGTGCCGTCGCGCAACACGGCCACGCGCCGGTCCTTCCCCTCGAGCTCGACCTGCGCGAGGTACGCCAGGTTGATCAGCCACGACCGATGGACCCGAACGAAGCGGCCCGGATCGAGCTGGGCCTCGAGACTGCTGATGGGCTGCTCCTTCAGCAGGTTGCGTCCCTGCGTGTGCAGCAGCACGTAGTCGTCCTGGGCCTGGGCGTACTCGAGAGTGTCCACGGGCACGATGAACACCTTGCCGGCGTCGCGCACGAGGATGCGCTCCACGCGGACGGCGCGCAGCGCGTCCCGAAGCTGATCGACGGGCGAGGCCGCAGGTGCCAGCCGCCGCTGACGGGCCCGCTCGATCGCGTCGCTGAGGCGTTGCTGACTGAAGGGCTTGAGCAGGTAGTCGACGGCGTGGACCTCGAAGGCCTTCAGTGCGAACTCGTCATGCGCGGTGGCGAAGATGACGGCGGGGCCCGGCCCAATCAGATCGAGGACGTCGAAGCCAGACAGTCGCGGCATCTGGACGTCGAGCAGGAGCACGTCGGGCATCGCCTCACTCACGGCCTTGACGGCCTCGTAGCCATTGGCGCACTGGCCCGCGACCTCGACGCCGTCGCACCCCGCCAGGTACTCCACGGCCACCTGGCGCGCCAGCGCCTCGTCGTCCACCACCAGCACGCGGAGCGGGCGTCCGGTCATGGGCCGGTCTCCTCCGGCCGCGACGCGGCCTCGTCACAGGGGTACGTCATGGTCACGGTGAACCGGTCGCCGTCCGCGCGCGCCTCGAAGGTGGCCGTCGAGCCGTAGTAGGTCGCCAGACGGTCGCGCACGTTGCGCACACCGGTGCCCGTGCCCACCCGCGGCTGCGCCTCCGGATCGAAGGCGTTGACGACGGCGACGTGGCAACGGCGCCCGTCGTGACGCGCCGCAATCGACACCTCCCCGGCCTCGAGCAGACCCGCCACGCCATGCTTGATGGCGTTCTCGACCAGTGGCTGTAACAGCAGCGGGGGCACGCGACTCGCGCCTGCCGCCTGTTCGACATCGATCCGCACCTGCAGGCGATCGCCGAACCGGACCTGCTCGATCGACAGATACCGCGCCATGAGATCGATCTCCTCCTGCAGCGTCACGGCGCGGAGCCCACCCAGCTGCACGCTGTGCCTGAGGAACTCGCCCAGCGCGATCGCCATGTCGCGCGCGGCGGCCGGACGCGAACCCGCCAGCGCCCCGATGGAGTGCAGGCTGTTGAACAGGAAGTGCGGATTGACCTGCGCCCGCAAGGCACGCAGCTCCGCCTCGCGCGCCAGCACGGCCGACTCCAGCGCCTGCCGACGCGCCGCCTCCTGGGCCTCGAGCGCCAGGAACACGTAATGCAACGCCGACGACAACAGGAACAGGAGGACCCCGCCGGCAAACAGCAGCAGCGTCGCGTCGCGCGGCCAGTCGGCGACACCACCCACCAGCGTGGCCCACCACTGCGCCAGGGTGACCCACACGGTGCTGGTCAGGCCTGCCGCGGCGGCATGCGCGAGGAGGACTCGGCCGACGGTCCCCGCACCGAGGACCGGAAAGGCCCGGCAGACGTACCACGCCGCGAGGCACACCACGCCGTACGCCAGGCAGAGCGGCACCGCCGAGACCATGGCCGACGACCAAGGCCAGCCGCCGCGGACGGCCAGGCCGAGGCTGGCCGCCAGCCCGAGGGCCAGCCACAGCGCGAGATAGACGATCAGGCCGGCGAGCCGGCCGAGCAGCGGGTGCACGGGGTCAGTTCTTGATCTCGACGCCGCCCATCAGGGCCAGGCCGCGGATGACGAGGCGCTTCTCGGTGGCGACCGACGGCGGCCGCGTGTTGTCGACGAATCCGGCGAGCAGCGGCGTCCCCTGCAGGTCGACCGTCCAGTCCTCCGGGACCCGCAACTCGATGCCGCCCCACATGACGAAGACGTCGATGGTGGCGGGCGCGCGCATGGTCGCCTGGCGAAGGTCGATCTCGCACCCGCCCATCACGACCGCGAGGTCCCCGCCGCGAAAGTTCTGCGCATTGCTGGTGCGCTCGAATCCCGCCATGATCGCGAGCGTCGAGATCACGTCGGAGCCATCGGGCGGAGGCGGCACGTCGGGCTTGCCGAACAGGCCGCGCACGATGAACCACCCCCCGGCGCCGATGAGCAGCAGCGCGACCATGTCGGCCGGCCCCGGCGACCAGTAGCCGAGGGCCTTGGCCAGCTGGCTGCCGCCAAAGAGGGTCAGCACCACACCGAACGCCCGGTCGCCGCGCCCACCGCCCCCGACCAGCTTGAACAGCCCGACGCCCAGGGGCACGGCCGGCCAGTAGCGCCCGTAGTGCCGGAGATTGACCAGGTCGAGGTTGTGGGCAAACAGCAGCGCCCCGAACAGCAGGAGCACCAGGCCGCCCACGGCCTGCGACAGCGACCCACGACTCCGGCGTCTCATGCGACCTCCCTGTCGCGCGTGAGCGCCAGGTACAGCAGACGGGCACCCGCCGCCAGCGACGCGAGGGCGAGCGCGGCGGTCCAGCTCGGTTCCAGGTAGCCAAGGTTCACGAGAATCAGCACGGCTCCCGTCATGAGCCAGCCCAGGCCGGCGAGCAGGCTGCGGTCCGTCCCGTCACTGGTGAACCGGTGCACCGCAGGGAACAGGAAGCCGAGCGGCCACCAGGCCCGTGACTGTTCGAAGGTGAACCAGCCGCGCAGGGCGGCCCACAGGCACGCCCCGCTCAGCACGAACAGCACCCCGGTTGCGACGGTGTGCAGACGACTGCCCGTCCCGGTGCCGCTCATCGCACAGTCCTTCCTGCCAGACGGTGCCGCATCGCCACCACGAGGGTGGTCGTGCCCTGCTGCACCACCGCCGGCACGGCACCCACACCATCCCGTTCGAGTCTGGTCATGGTCTGTGCCGGGTGCGCGAGCAGGGCCACCACCAGGGCCACCACGGTCCACAGCGCCAGCACGCCCGCGAGCAACGCGGTCATGACACCCGCGTGCGCGGCGCTTCCGCTCCATCGCGTCCTGCCCGGCCATCCGTTGCGCTCACTGCCCCATACCATGGTCGTCACCGTTCTAGCTCCCACGGTGACGATACGAAGACGCCGTCCCTGACGTCATCCGGTTCCGGCGAGTGCCGCGGCTACGTCGGCGAGTGACGCCGGACCGCTTCACGACGGCCGTCAGACCTCGCCGTCGGCGTAACGCGCCTTGATCGCCGGCAAGAGGTACTCGCTGAAGGCGCGGTCGAAGTCGTACGCCGGTGCGAACCCCCAGTCGGCCCGCGCCGCCGAGTCATCCACGTCGGCAGGCCAGCTGTCGACGATGCCCTGGCGCTTGGTGTCGACCTCGAAGCCGATCTCGGCGCCGGGAAACGCCGCCAGCACCCGTGCCCGGATCTCCTCGGCCGACGGGTTGAAGGCACCGACGTTGTAGGCCGTGCGGGTCAGCTCCCACCGCGGCGCCGCCGCGAGCTTGAGCAGCGCCTCGACGGCGTCGGGCATGGCCATGAACGGAATCCGGGTATCCGGACGCACGAAGCAGTCGTACGCCTCACCACGGGCCGCCGCGTGCAGCATCTCCGGCGCGTAGTCGGACGTGCCCCCCGATGGCAGCGTCGCGGCCGAGATCAGCCCGGGAAACCGCAGCGCCCGGAAGTCGACGCGGCTGGCCGCCGGGGCCGCCGACAACTGCTTGTAGTGCCGGGCGTAGTAGGTGCCGAGCAACTCGCAGTACAGCTTGTTGCAGCCGTACATGGTCGTCGGCGACGTGTGCTGGTCTTCCTGCACCCGTCCTGCCGCCGCCCGGGTCTCGGCATCGGGCAGGCCGTAGGCCGCGATGCTCGACGGGTAGACGAAGACGACCGGTCGGCCGTGAGACTCGCCTTCCTTCTGGGCGAACTCGAGCAGCGTCAGCATGCCCTCGACGTTGACCTGGTGCGCCATGACCGGGGTGAACTCGGAGCGGGTCGACAGCAGCGCCGCGAGATGGAACACCAGATCGATCTCGAACTCGGCCAGGATGCGCTCGAGCAGGGCCGTGTCGAGGATCGACCCCGTGAACTCGCGGGTCACCATCTTGCCGATCTCGGGGTCGAGTCGGGTCAGGTCGAGCGTGACGATGCGTTGACGGCCGGAGGCGGCGAGCCGGGTGATCAGGCCATGGCCGATCTCCCCGCCCGCCCCGGTGATGAGGACGACAGGCTTGCGCAACATGGAACGACCTTCAGAGGAGCCCGCGGGCCCCGAGGGCCTCTTCGAGCTGGTCCACCAGCGTATCGAGCAGCGTCGCCACGGCACCGACCGTCGACGGATCCGCCAGGTCGATCCCGGCGCGCTGCAGCAACGTCATCGGGTAGTCGCTGCCACCCGCGGCGAGCAGGTCCAGGTAGCGGGCGATGGTCTGCTCGCGCACCGCCGCATCGGCATCGCGCAGCCCCACCAGCAGCCGGGCGCTCGACGCGTAACAGGTGGCGTACTGATACACGTAGTACGGCGACCCGAAGAAGTGGGGAATGCGGGCCCAGGTCACCCGCGTCAGGGGATCGTAGTCGATGGCGTCGCCGTGGTAGGCGCGCAGCGTCGCGTCGTACAGGGCACTCAGGACGTCGGCCGTGACCGGCTCGCCCGCTTCGACGAGACGATGGGCCTGCAGTTCCCAGTCGGCGAACATCACCTGCGTGAAGAAGGTGCCGGTGATGCCGTCGATGGCGTGCTGGAGCAGGACGATGCGTTCGAGCGGGTCGGTGACGTGCGCCAGACGGTGGTCGAGCAGCAGGGCCTCGCTCAGCGTCGACGGCACCTCGGCGACGAAGATGGTGTAGTCCGAGTACACGAAGGGCTGCCGCTCGTGCGACAGCACCGTGTGCATCGAGTGCCCCATCTCGTGCGCCAGCGTGAACGCCGCGTCGAGCGTGTCGTTGTAGTTCATGAGCACGTACGGGTGCACGCCGTAGACGGGCGCCGAGTAGGCGCCGGAGCGCTTGCCGTCGTTCTCGTAGATGTCCACCCACCGGTTCGCGAAGCCGGCGGCGAGCCGCTGCTGATACTGCGGGCCGAGCGGGGCCACCGACGCGACGATCCAGTCCACGACCTGCTGGTAGGGGTAGCGCTCGGTGAAGTCGACCAGGGGGATCGCCCCGTCGTACAGGTGGTAGGTGTCCAGACGCAGCACCTGACGCCGAAGCCGCTCGTAGCGCTGGAACGATCCGACGTTGGCGCGGGCCGAGGCGATCAGGTTCTCGACGACGGCCACCGGGATGTGGTCGCCGTGCAGTGCGGCCTCGAGCGTCGAGGCGTAGCCACGCGCCCGCGCCTGGTACCAGTCCCGCTGCAGGACGCCGTTGTAGAGCGCCGCGTACGTGTTGAGCGAGGCTTCGAAGGCGCCGTGATGCGCTTCGAAGGCGCGGGCGCGATCGGCCTGGACGCGATTGGTCGCCAGCAGCGCGCGGTAGCGCGGGTAGGTGACCTGCACCGCTTCACCGGTGCTCAGCTCGATGGTCGGAAACCGCATGTCCGCCGTCGACAACGCCTCATAGGCATCGTCGGGGACGCGCGTGAGCTGTGCGGCGAGCGAGAGCAGGTGCTCGCCCTTCTCGTCGAGGACGTGCTCCTGCTGGCGAAACAGGTTCTCGATCATGAAGCGGTAGACGGCCAGGCCGGCGTCGGCGTCCATCCAGCCCCGCAGCGTCTCGAGCGACATGGCCAGCAGCTCGGGATTGAACCAGGCGGTGGACTGGCGCCATTCGGCAAATAGCAGCTGCACCTGCTGCCGACGAGCCCCGATCTGGTTGTCGCGCTGATCCTCGTCGTGGGCGAGCGAGGCGAAGTACCAGACCTTGTAGGCGAGCTGGCCCATGGCGTCACTCTCGCGCAGCGCCGCCAGCAAGGCGTCGGGCCCTCCGGCGAGCGTGCCCCGGCGGGCGACGTAGCCCTTGACGCGGCGATCGAGGGCATCGAAGGCCTCCCGCCACGACTCCCAGGACGGAAAGATGTCGCCGAGATTCCAGCGCTCGCCTTCGGGCACGTCGAGACGCGCGCGCGGCGCGCCCGGAGCGGAGGCGAAGCTGGGGTCGAACAGGAGGCCGGGCACGTGGGCAGTCACGCCGCCCATCGTACCGGAACGGCCTACCGGAACGGGAACGGGCAGGCTACACTGGCCGCGCCATCTTCCGGCGAGGAGCGACGTGGATCGCAACGACTACATCCTGTTCAGCGGCGGAGCCCCCGGGGCCGAAGCCGCCTTCGGCGCACAAGCGGAGCGGTTCGGCATCGAGGAGGTGAACTTCGGCTTCGAAGGACACGTCACGGTGCGGACGCGCGGCTTGCGCAATCTCAATCACGAGGAGCTGAAGGCCGGCGACGTCAGCCTGGCGTACGTGTCGCAGCTGATGAACCGCCGCTACTCGGACACGCCGACGTTCCGCAAGGTGCTGCAGAGCATCTGGTACCAGGTCAACGCCGGCCAGGAGATCTTCGTGGTCGGTTCGATCCTGCCCGACAACCACGTCAAGGGCGGCACGGGCTGGGGCGCCGAGTTCGCCAAGCTGTGCAACAAGCCGCTGCACGTGTTCGACCAGGACCGGAACGGGTGGTTCACGTGGGACGACCGCCAGTGGGTGGCCCGGCCCGACACCGACCTGCCGCGGATCGCGCACGTGCACTTCACCGGCACGGGCACCCGCACCCTCACCGAGGCCGGCACCGCCGCCATCGCCGCGCTGTTCGAGCGATCGTTCCCCTCGTGACCATGCGCGGCCTCCTGCTGGTGGTCGCCGCCTGCCTGCTCGGCCCGTGGGCGACCGCCCGGGCGCAGGACGTGCCGCTCACGCCCCAGGCGCTGGACGCCGCGCTGTCGGCCCGGCCCGAGGGGCCCGACGCCGAGCGCCTGGCCGATCGCGTCCGCGCGTGGTTC
>NZ_JALHPM010000104.1:0-24363 GCF_022842525.1 Luteitalea sp. | reverse complement strand
GTGAACCTTCAGGAAGCCCTCGGTCTCGCCATCGAGCAGCGCGCGGTCGCCCTTCGCCTGTTCGATGCGGTAGGTGTCGATGGCCACGCCGCGGGTCTCCGCGTCCTTCGGGGTCAGCCCGACATGGGCGACCTCTGGGTCCGTGTACGTACACCACGGCATCGTCAGTGCACCGGCACGCTTGCGGCCGAAGAACAGCGCGTTCTGGATCACGATGCGGGCCAGGGCGTCGGCCGCATGGGTGAACTTGAAGCGGGACGCGATGTCGCCGGCGGCGTAGATGTGCGGCGTACTGGTCTGCAGGAAGTCGTTGACGGTGACGCCGGTGCGATCGAACGCCACGCCTGCCGCGTCGAGTCCAAGTCCGTCGACGTTCGGCGCGCGGCCCACACCGACGAGAATCGCGTCGACGACGACGGTGCGGGACTGCCCACCGACCTCGAAGGTCACCTGCGTGTCGTCCCCACGCCGCGCGACCCGCAGGTCGTCTGCGCCGCATTCGAGGCGGACGCCGTCGGCCAGGAGTGCCCGCGCCACGATGGCAGCGGCATCGGGGTCCTCGTTCGGCAGCGCGTGGGCCATCCGTTCGACGACGGTGACCTCACTGCCGAACCGGGCGAACGCCTGCGCCAGTTCACAGCCGACGGGGCCGGCGCCGATGACGACGAGTCGCCGCGGCAGGCTGGTCAGGCTGAAGACGGTCTCGTTGGTCAGGTACCCGACCTCGTCGAGGCCGGGGATGGGCGGGGCGCTGGCGCGCGCGCCCGTGGCGATGCAGGCACGACTGAACGTCAGCGTCCGGCCGTCGACCTCTACCGTCGTCGGGCTCGTGAAGCGGCCGTCGCCGAAGTAGACATCGACGCCGAGCGACGTGAACCTGGCGGCGGAGTCGTGTGGGCTGATCGAGGCGCGCAGATCGCGCATGCGGTCCATGACCCGCGCGAAATCGACGCGAGTGCCCGGGGGGACGTCGACGCCGAAGCGACCGGCATCGCGGACGTCGGCAGCCGCGCGGGCGGCCCGGATGAGCGCCTTGGAGGGGACGCAACCGACGTTGAGGCAATCGCCGCCGAGCAGGTCGCGTTCGACCAGCGCGACCCTGGCTCCGAGGCCAGCCGCTCCCGCGGCGGCGACCAGGCCGGCGGTGCCGCCGCCGATCACCACGAGGTTGTAGCGTCCCCGTGGCGTCGGGTTGACCCAGCCCGACGGATGCGTGTGCTCCAGCCACTGCCGGTTCACGTCGTCGAGTGGCTGAGCCTGCGGAAGGCTGGCGGCGTGCCAGCCGGACGGGTGTGCTGGGGAGGGCATCGCTCTCCATCATGCACCGGCGGGTCAAGGGACAAGGGGGAAGACCTCGGGGGGACGCGGGACGGGCAAGGTTCGCGGCGACACGTCGTCGTCGCAGGGGCGTCGGCATGGTGTTGCGAGGTCGGCGTAGTATCCCGGGCGATGCGTGTGCTCCGGCTGGTTCTGCTCCTCGCCCTGGCCCTTGTACTGGGGGGCCGTGTCTCGCAGGCGCAGCAGACGGTCAGTGGCCGCGTGCGCGACTACACGGGCGCACCCGTTGCTGACGCCACCGTGGTCAGTGGCCGCCAGCAGGTGCGGACGGGCCCTGACGGCACGTTCACGATGGTCGACGCTGCTGGCGCTCTCGAGGTCACCGCCGATGGCCTCGCGTCCGCTCGCGTGCGGCTGGTGGCGGGCCAGACGGTCGAGGTCGTGCTGGGACCGGCGGCACTGCGTCACGACGAGCGCGTCGTGGTGACGGCGCAGCGGCAGGAGGCCGATCCGTTCGTGGTGCCCGGCAGCGTGTCGGTCGTCACCAGGCGCGACCTCGAGGAACGCCTGCCGCGCACGACCCCCGACGCCCTGGCCGAGACCGCGGGGGTCTTCATGCAGAAGACCAACCATGGCGGCGGGTCGCCCTACCTGCGGGGCCTCGTCGGCAACCAGGTCCTGATCCTCGTCGACGGCGTGCGTCTCAACAACGCCACCTATCGGCTCGGCCCGAACCAGTACCTGAACACCATCGACCCGGCCACGATCGAGCGGATCGAGGTGATCCGGGGCAACGGATCCGTGCTCTACGGCACCGATGCGATGGGCGGGGTCGTGCACGTCATCACGCGCACGCCGACGCCACGCGGAGGCGACTGGTTTCTGGATGCCCGGAGCGTGGTGAAGGGCGCCACGGGCACACCCGAGCAGTCGGCGCGGGTGGAACTCGAAGGCGGGCACGGCTCGTTCGCGTGGAGCGGCGGCGTCTCGGTCAGGGCGTTCGGCGACCTTCGCGCGGGCGGCAACCTCGGCGTGCGAGCACCGTCGGCGTACGACGAGGCCGATCTGGACCTCAAGGGACACTGGGCGCCAGGCCCGGGCCGTCGCCTGACCGTGAGCCTTCAGCAGACGCGGCAGGAGAACGTCGGGCGGTTCGACCAGGTCGCGCAGCGTGGCTTCGCCTCGTGGGCCTTCGACCCCCAGCAGCGCTCGTTGGCCTCGGCCACCTATCGACAACAGGTCGGGCGCGCCGGCGTCGAGTCCCTCGTCGCGACCGTCGCCGTGCAGCGCGTGCTGGAAGAGCGGCGATCGCGCCGCACGGGCAGTACCGTGGAGGTCGTCGAGCGCGACGTGGTGCGCGTCGGCAGTGGCGGCCTCGTCGCGTCGTGGCGCCCAGTGGGCGGGTGGCGGGTCATCAGCGGCATCGACGTCACCACCGATGCGGTGGACAGCGGACGCACCGATACGAATCAGCTGACAGGGCAGTCCAGGGCGTTGCGGGGACTGTATGCCGACGATGCCTCGGCCCGATCGGTGGCGGTGTACGCGCATGGGCAGCGGGAGATCGGCCGAGCGCACGTCGAAGCGGGTGCGCGCTACGCCTCGCACGTCGTGCGCGCCTCGGCGCCGACTTTCGGCGCCTTCACGCTGAACGCGGATGCGGTGGTCGCGCAGGCGGGTGTGTCGGTGCCCCTCACCGATGGCCTGAGGTCGTTCGTGAGTGTCTGGCAGGGATTTCGTGCGCCGAACGTCGATGACGTCAGCGCCCTCGGCGGCTTCGACTTCGGCATCGAGACCCCGACGCAGACCCTGCAGCCCGAGTCGAGCCTCGCGGTCGAGGGCGGCGCGAAGTGGCGCGCCGAGACGTGGTCGGCATCGGCGAGTGTGTATCGCATGGATCTTCGCGACCTCATCGAACGTGTGCGGGGCACGTGGCTCGGACAGGCGACCTACGAGGGCCAGAACGTCTGGGTGCGCGACAACGTCGGCCGCGCCAGGGTGCACGGCCTGGAACTCGAGGCACAGGTCGCGCTGACGCCGTCGGTGCAGATGCGCGCCTGGCTGACGCAGACCCACGGGCAGGAGATCACGCGAGGGGAGCCGATGCGCCGCATTCCGCCGGTGCACGGCCTGATCGGGCTCGCGTGGCGGCCGGCGAGCGGCACCCGCTGGGCCGAGCTCGTGTGGCGTGGCGCCGCGCGGCAGGACCGACTGGCCTCCGGCGACCGGGCCGACCACCGCATCGATCCGAACGGCACGGCGTCCTGGCACACGCTGACGATGCGCGGCGGATGGCGACTCGCGACAGGCGTCGAGCTGGTGGGTGCCATCGAGAACACCCTCGACCAGCCCTACCGCGTGCACGGCTCCGGCATCGACGGCGCCGGCCGCACGGCGTGGGTCGGTGCCCATGTGCGCCTGTTCTGAGCCGAGCTCGGGCATTCGACTGCCGCGTCCGTGCCGTTCAGATACTCCTTTCTAAGACGTAAGTAAACATAAACGTATCGAATCTGTCGAGCGGCGCCGTTGCATCGTGTTGATGCCGCGGTCTCGCGTCCGACGCAGCCGCGCGTCACGCTGCCTCCGTTCGTCACCAGCCCCCTTTCCGTGACGAGGAGGAACATGACTCGCATTCTCTGGTTCTCATCGGCCGCGCTCGCAGTCCTGCTGACGCTTGCCCCGGCGTCGATGGCACTGGCCCGCAACGACGCATCCGCCCGGGTCGAGGGGGTGGCCACCGACGACAGCGGCGGCCGGCTGCCCGGCGTCCTCGTCGAAGTGTCATCCGCCGCGCGCCCGGCGCGCATCCTCGCCACCGCCACGACCGATGCCCAGGGCGCCTTCACACTGAAGGCGTTGCCGGAAGGCGACTACATCGTGCGGTTTCTTCTCGCCGGCTTTGCCCGCGTCGAGCAGCGCATCCACATCGCGCCCAGCCAGACGGCGTCGGTCACGGCCATGCTGCAGGTCGATCGCCTCAGCGAGACGGTCAACGTCCAGGCGCAGGAAGTCCGTCTCGAGACCGACACATCGACCCAGTCGGCGACGGTGAGTGCCGAGACGCTGACCGCGCTGCCGACGGCCTCGCGCAACTACACGCACGTCATCGTGGCGGAGGCCGGCGTGTCCGCGCCGCTGCCGGACCGCACCGGTCGCGGCATGAACCTGGCCACCACGCCAGGCGCGCAGGCCGAGGATGCCGGCCAGTCGCTCAACCCGAGCGTCAATGGCGCGCGACCGTCGAACAATTCGCTCAAGGTCAACGGCATCGACACGACCAACATGCTGGCGGCCAGCGGCGGTCTCGGCAACAACATCGGGATTCCGCTCGATGCCGTCCAGGAAGTGGAAGTGCAGACGGCGCTGCCGTCGGCCTCCACGGGGCGCAATGGCGGCGGCAATCTCGCCATGGTGACCCGCTCGGGCACCGATCGCTTCGCGGGCAGTGCCGCGTACTTCTTCCAGCACGAGGACATGAACGCCAACGAGTTCTTCCTCAATCGTGCCGGCACGGCCAAGCCGAAGTTCCGCCGCAACGACGCGACGGGCACGCTCGGCGGACCGGTGCTGAAGGGCCGCACCTACTTCTTCGGGGCCGCGCAGTCGCAGCGCTTCCTGTCGGGGTATGCCTCGAACGCCAATGCCGCCACCGGCCTGCCTGCCGGCCTGACCGACGTGCGCACTCCGGAGACGATTGCCGCGGTGGCCAACGAGTGGCTGCGGTCGGGTGCCGCCGACAACCCGGCGTTCGCCGCCAACTTCCTGCGGGGACTGCGGGCATTTCCCGCCGAGCAGCAGGCAGGTCTCATCGCCAGGTTCTTCACCGATCCTGCCGCGCTCACGTTCCGGACCCTGCAGCCGGGCGACATCCATCCGGTCGCCGTCAACATCCTCAACACGCAGCGCGACGGCAAGTTCCTCATCCCCTCGCCATCGGCGTCCCTGCCGGTCCTGCCTGGCAATGGCACCTACGGCCGCGAGATGCTGCTGCAGCAGGTGGTGCCCACCGAGTTCGAGGGCGCCTCGCTGTTCGGCTCGCTGCAGCACCGGTTCTCGACCGACAACGCGCTCCGTGCGTCCTACGTCCACTCCGGCCAGATCATCAACGAGGCGTTCGGCTGGGCTGACGCCTCGCCCTCACCGACGCTCGGCGACAACACGTCGTGGCTGGGGGGCCTGACCGACACCCATACCTTCGGGTCGCGTCTGGTCCAGGAGGTCACTGCGGGCTACTTCAACCTGCAGAACACGCGCATCTCGAAGCATCGAGACATCTTCAACTCGACGCTGGGCATCTACAACCCGATCGAGGAGTACGTCGGCGGGCTGGCGGCGCTGATGCCGACCATCGACATCAACACCCAGCGCAACTCCGGCGGCATCGGCAACGCGTGGGACTTCTTCGACTACCAGCGCGTGTTCAACGCCTCCAGCCGGTGGTCGCTGCTCGCTGGTGCGCACACCCTGCAGGCGGGGATCGAGTATCGCCACATCAACCTGGAGGGCGAGTTCATGTCGCGCACCAACGGCGACCTGGACTACGGCAACTGGGCGCTGTTCTTCACCGGGCACGGCGCCGCCGGCGGCGGGTCCGACCTCGACCAGGGCGACACGCGGCGCGACTTCCTCGCCAGTGACTACGGCGTGTTCCTGCAGGACGACTGGCGCCTCGGTGGCGGCCTGACGCTCAACGTCGGCCTGCGCTACGACATCTTCGGCAACCTGACGGAGCGCAACGGCCGCATCGGCAACTACTATCTGCCCGAAGTGGCGGCGCAGCTCGGCGCGCAGCCCGGCTTCAACGTGCCTGGAAATGCGCCGTTCTTCCAGCCCGGCTTCACGCCGCTGGACCTCGGTCTCTTCATCGAGCCGGGCACGCCGGTCGACCTGTCGCAGGTCCATGTCTCGCCCAACGACAGCACCCTGCAGACCGACTGGAACAACGTGGCGCCGCGCGTCGGGCTGGCGTGGCAGCCGTCCTTTGCTCCGAAGATGGTGTTCCGCGGCGGGTGGGGCATGTACTACGAGCGCCCTGCCGCCAGCTACAAGGTGGACCTGCAGCGTGCCGCGCCGTTCTTCATCTACCAGAACGTGCCGGCGCCCGTGGACATGGCCGACCCGTATCCGCGGCTGAACGTCAACCCGTTCCAGATTCCCCTCAACGTCTCGATCGCGAGAGACGCCAATGGCGCTGCCGCGTGGCGGCGGGCTGATGGCACGCTGTTCCCGGCCCAGTCGCCCTTCAATGCCAAGAACAACGCCTTCATCGATCCGCTGATCCGCACCCCGTACACGCACCAGTGGTCGGCGAGCGTGCAGTACGAGCCGGTCAAGCGCCTGCTGGTCGATCTCCGCTACGTCGGGTCGCGAGGCGTCGGCCTGCTCGGCAAGGTCAATCTGGCGATGCCCGTGGACCCGCGGGTCACGCCCGTCAACGGCTTCACCGACATCCGTGACAACCTCGGCCGCCTCATCAACCCCGACTTCTTCGTCCCGGCCGAGTTCCTCGGCCTGAACCGCAACGGCGGCTTCCAGCAGCTCACCAACGTCGGCTACTCGAACTACCATGCGCTGCAGGCCAACGTGCGCGGCCGCATCGGTCGGGGCTCGGCCTTCAATGTTGCCTATACGTTCGGCAAGTCGATGGACGTGCAGTCGTCGGACAACTCGCTGCTCGAGCACGATCCCACGCGCCCCGACAACAACTACGGGCTGGCCGACTTCGACCGGACCCACCGCCTGACCACGACGTGGACGGCGGCCATCCCGGGTGCCGGCCAGGAAGGCTCCCTGTTGCACGGGCTGACCGGCAACTGGCAGGTGTCGGGCATGTTCACGTACCAGTCGGGGACGCCCTTCACCGTCATCGGCGCAGCGACCACCAACGCCGTGTTCGCCCAGGTGGCTCGCACGCGCGTCAGCTTCGTGCCGGGAGGCTCGGCAGGCGCCGCGACGTTGTCCGGCCCGGTGCAGGACCGCCTGGAGCGCTACTTCGACGTGACGCAGTTCCGCGATTCCGGCGATGCCTGGGGCGATACCGGCCGCAACATCCTGCGCGGACCCTCGCAGGCGCAGCTCGACCTGACGCTGAGCCGCATCTTCCCGCTGTTCCAGCGCCAGCGCCTCGAGCTCCGCTGGGAAGTGTTCAACGCGCTCAACAGCCCCGTCTTCGCCAACCCCAACTCGACGTTCGCGGCCAACGGGTTCGGCAACGCCGGACGCATCACCTCGACCATCGGCGGCCCGCGCACGATGCAGCTGGCGGCGCGCTTCACCTTCTGACATGAGACGAACCCTGACGTATCCATTCATCCGCGGGGGCGCCGTGCTCGGCGCCCTCCTCACCTGCGCCACGGCATCGACGCTCGTGGCCCAGACCGTGCAACAACCGCTGCGCGGGGTCACCGATCCCGGCGTGATCACGACGCGGCAGGGCATCACGCCCGCCGGTATCCAGAGCGTCTTCGACGGGCGCGTCTTCGGAGTCGCCTTCGGCAAGTCCACCGAGGACCTGTGGGTCCTCACCGGGCGGACCAAGGCCGGCAAACCACAGCTGTATCGCCTCGACTGGCGTGGCAACGCCGTCAAGGCCCGGCACGAGTTTGCGGGCGCGCCGTCCCTGCAGGGGATCGCACGGCAGCCCGACGCCGAGATGCCGATGGTGAGCGTGACCGCGCCATCGCCGCGCGGCAGCAATCGACCCGGCGGCTCGGTGCAGATCTGGCGCGGCGGTGGCGCTGGCAGCACGGAGCCGTACGCGATGCTGTCGGCCGATCTCGGCCGACATCTCGGTGGCGCGTTGTCGGTGTCGGCCACGGGGCAGCGCGCCGTGCTGCCCCTGGTGTTCGAGAACGCCCTCGCCATTGTCGACACCCGTGATGGCACCACACGTGGCAGCGTCAAGACCGGCGGTGTGGCCCCGATCGGCTCGGTCATCAGCCGCGACGGGCGGACGGCCTGGGTCAGTCACTGGGGCGGCCGGTGGCCGAAGGACGGCGATCCGACGCTGCCGACCGGCCTGGCCTCGACGGCCGATCGTGTCGTGGTCGACGCGAGGGGCATCGCCTCGACGGGGACCATCGCGCGCGTCGATCTCGACGCACGGGCGGTGACCGCCTCGGTGGCGGTCGGGCTGCATCCGACGGCGATGGTGTGGGACGAGACGCGAGGGCGCCTCTATGTCGCCAACGCCAATGCCGACACGATCTCCGTCATCGACAGCGCCGCGGCGACGGTGAGCGGCACCATCGCCCTGCGGCCCTTCGACCTCGATCTGAAGGGTGTGGCGCCCACGGCGCTCGCGATAGCGCCCGACGGACAGACGCTCTACGCGGCACTGGGCGGACTGAACGCGGTGGCGGTCATCGACGTGTCGACACGGAAGGCGAAGGGGTACATCCCGACGGCGTGGTATCCCAACCACCTTTCGATCGACCCGTCGGGCTCGACGCTGGCGATCTCGACGCTGCTCGGCGTCGGCTCCGGCTTCCAGGAGCAGCCCCATCGGCGGCAGGTGCACACCTATCGCGGCACGGTGCATGTGGTGGCCGTGCCCGACCAGGCCACCCTCGATGGCTACACGACGGCCGTGGCCGAGAACAACCACATCCCGACCGCGCGCGCGTCACTGGCAGGCGCACCGAGAGCCACCGAGGCGCTGCCCGTCCCGCGACGGGCCGGCGACCCCTCGCTCATCGAGCACGTCGTCTACATCATCAAGGAGAACCGCACGTACGATCAGCTCTTCGGTGACCTGCCGCGGGGCAACGGCGATCCGTCGCTGGTCATGTTCGGCGCCAACGTGACGCCGAACCACCGCAAGCTGGCCACCGAGTTCGTGCTGCTCGACAACTTCTACGCCACCGGCGGCAACTCGGGCGACGGGCACCAGTGGGTCACGCAGGCCAACGAGACGAGCTATGCGCTGTGGCCCGGCTACGTCGGACGGAGCTACCCGTTCGATGGCACCGACCCCATCGCGTACGCCAACACCGGCTTCCTCTGGGACCTCGCCCTGGCACGCGGACGCACCGTGCGCGTCTACGGCGAGTACGCGGGACGCCTGCCCGAAGAGGATCGCCAGCAGCGCCAGCGGTTGCTCGAGCGCTGGAAGGCGGGGGACGACTTCACCCGCGACTGGTCGATCACCGCACCACTGGCGCCGCTCAACGCCGTGCTCGCAAAGAACTACCCGCCCTACACCCAGTCGATCCCCGACGTGGTGCGGGCCCAGATCTTCCTGAAGGACCTCGAAGGCTGGCAGCGCACCGGGTCGATGCCGAACCTGGTGGTGCTGCAGCTGCCGAGCGATCACACGCGCGGCGCCACGCCGGACTACTCCACGGCGCCGGCCATGGTCGCCGACAACGACCTCGCCCTGGGGCAGATCGTCGAGTCGCTGTCGAAGAGCCCCTTCTGGCCGAAGATGGCCATCTTCGTCGTCGAAGACGATGCCCAGAACGGTGTCGACCATGTGGACGGTCACCGCACCATCGCGCTGGCGGTCTCGCCCTATACGCGGCGCGGCCACGTCGATTCGACCTTCTACGCGCAGCAGAGCATGGTCAAGACGATCGAGCTGATGCTCGGGCTGCCGACGATGTCGCTCTTCGACCTCATCGCCACCGACATGCGGGCGAGCTTCACGAGCACACCTGACCTGACGCCCTACACGGCCGTGCAGCCGGCGCAGTCGCTCTTTGCGCAGAACCCGGCGCTGACCGCCATGCGCGGGCCGCTGCGGCGTGCCGCCGAGCAGACGTTGCGCATGCGGTTCGACGTGCCTGATGCGGCGCCGACGGCGCTCCTGAATCGCATCACCTGGGGGCTGGTCCGCGGCTGGGACGTCCCCTACCCCGGCGTCCGTCAGGCCGTCTTCACCCCGATGGCGGGTGACCTCGACGACGACGAGCGCGAGGAGGTGCGACCCGAGCGCAGGCCGTGACACGCCGGCCCCCCTTGCATGTTCGTCACATTCAAACTAACGTTTGAATGTGACGAACTCCGGATCCGCCCACGCCGACCTGCTCCGGACGTTCGCGCGCGTCGGCCAGGCGCTGGGGCACCCTGCCCGGCTGCGGATCCTCACGCTCCTGGCCCAGGCGCCGAAGAGCGTGTCGGCCTTGTCCGACGCCTGCGGCGAGAGCGTGGCCAACACCAGCGCGCACCTGGCGGTCCTCGCCACTGCCGCCCTCGTCGTCAGCACGCGCGACGGTCGTCACGTCCGCTATGCGCTCGCGCATGACGCCGTGTCGGCCGCCGTGTCGGCCCTGCGCGAGGTCGGCGAGGCCGTGGCGCCTGCCGAGCAGCGAGCGACGTTCGAGGCCTTTCGCGGCGAGGACGTCGCCGATCTCACACCTCGGGCCCTGCGTGGCGTGTTGCGCGACGGCATCGATCTGCTGGACGTGCGCCCACACGACGAGTTCGCCGCGGGGCACCTGCCGGGGGCGGTGTCGATGCCCGTCGATGCGCTGCGCCGCGATGCCAGCCTGCCCGGCACGGGACCCGTGCTCGTGTACTGTCGCGGTCGCTACTGCACCACGGCGATGGAAGGGGTGCGGCTGCTGACGCGGCAGCGTGGGGACGTCAAGCGCTTGCCCTTCGGCGTCGCCGAGTGGAAGGCCGCCGGGTATCGCCTCGAGCAGGCGCCACGATGACCGGCCTCGCGCTCGGGGCGGCCGTCGGCCTCGGGCTGCTGCTCGGCGTGCTGGGGGGCGGGGGATCGATCCTGCTCGTGCCGGTGCTGGTCTATCTCCTCGGCTTCGACGCCAAGCAGGCCGTGGTCATCAGCCTGCCTGTGGTGGGACTCACGAGTCTCGGAGGCGCTGCGGCGCACTGGCGCCATGGGCACGTCGCGCTGGCCTCGGCAGCACGGCTGGGTGGGCTCGCCATGATCGCGGCCTACCTCGGTGGGCGACTGGGCGTGCTCGTGCCCGGGGCCGTGCAGCAACTGCTGCTGGCCGTCGTCATGCTGGCGGCCTCGTGGTCGATGCTGCGGCCACGACCCGTCCACGTGGAGGCGACCCGTGCGTCGGTCGTCGCCGTCTCGCCCGTGACGAAGGTCGGCGCGCCACTCGGCATCGGTCTGCTCACCGGCCTCACCGGCATCGGCGGCGGCTTCCTGTTCGTGCCCGCCCTGGTGCTGCTCGAGCACGTGCCGTTCGCGACGGC
This sequence comes from Luteitalea sp., assembly GCF_022842525.1. Classification (NCBI taxonomy): domain Bacteria; kingdom Pseudomonadati; phylum Acidobacteriota; class Vicinamibacteria; order Vicinamibacterales; family Vicinamibacteraceae; genus Luteitalea; species Luteitalea sp. The sequence goes on along the minus strand of NZ_JALHPM010000104.1, from coordinate 12,915 downwards.
TGTCGGCACCTCGCTCGTGGTCATCGCGATCAACGCGGCGGCCGCGCTCGCGGGCTATGCCGGCCATGTGCCCGTGCCGTGGGCGTTCGTGCTGCCGTTCTCTGCCGTCGCGATGGTCGCCGCCGTCCTCGGCGCCCGGCTGGCCCCACGGCTGCCGGCCTCGCAGTTGCGCCGAGCGTTCGGCGCCCTCCTCCTGGCGGTGGCGGTGCTGGTCGTCGCTGCCTCGCTCGTGCCCTGATCCGGAGTTCACGATGATTGTCGTCAAGCGCTTCTTCGACCCCAAGCTCGCCCAGGTCAGCTACCTGATCGGATCGTCCGACACCGGGCAGGCGGTCGTCATCGATGCGACGCGCGACCTCGCGCCGTATCTCGAGGCCGCGGCCAGCGAGAGCCTGTCGATCACGCACGTCACCGAGACGCACATCCACGCCGACTACCTGTCGGGCAGTCGCGAACTGGCGCAGCGCACCGGCGCGCGGCTGTTCCTGTCCGATGAAGGAGACGCCGACTGGAAGTACGCCTTCGCCGCCAGCGACGGGGCGACGCTGCTGCACGACGGTGACACGTTCGACGTCGGCTCGGTGCAGATCCGGGCCTGGCACACGCCGGGGCACACGCCCGAGCACCTCACCTTCATCGTCACGGACACGTCGGTGACGAGCGAGCCGGTGGCGGCCGTCACCGGCGACTTCCTCTTTGCCGGCGATGTCGGGCGTCCCGACCTGCTCGAGAAGGCGGCCCGGGTGGCCGGTTCCGCCGAGGCGGCGGCTCACGATCTCTATCGAAGTCTGCAGGGATGGCAGGCCTATCCGGATCACCTGCAGATCTGGCCGGGTCACGGCGCCGGCTCCGCCTGTGGCAAGGGCATCGGGTCCCTGCCCCAGAGCACGCTCGGATACGAGCGGCGCACCAACTGGGCGCTGAAGCCCCTGTCGGAAGCCGAGTTCGTCGAGCGCGTGCTGTCCGGGCAGCCGGATCCGCCGACCTACTTCGCCGAGATGAAGCGGCGCAACAAGCTGGGACCGGACGTGCGTCGCACAACCTCGCCGGATCGGCTGTCGCTGGATCGCCTGCGCACGGTGCTGGCCGGCGGCGGACTGGTCATCGACACCCGGTCGGCGCTCGAGTTCGGCGCGGCGCACATCCCCGGCACCCTCAATATCCCGCTGTCGCGCGCCTTCACCACGTGGGCGGGATGGCTGGTGCCCTACGATCGCGACGTCCATCTCATCATCGACGACCATTGCGCGCAGTGCGTCAGCGACGCGATGCGGGACCTCGCGATGATCGGACTCGATCGCGTGGCTGGCTTCGCCGGTGCCGACGTGCTCGACCAGTGGCCCGCCAACGTCGGGCCCCTCGGCCGCATCGCACAGTTCGACGCCCGGTCGGCGGCACGACTGCAGGACGCCGGTGAGGCCGCGATCCTCGACGTCCGGTCAGACAACGAATGGCAAGCCGGGCACATCCCGGACGCGCTTCATGTCCCGCTCGGCGCGCTGCCGGCAAGCCTCGAGGCCCTGCCGCGCGATCGGCCCCTGGTGGTGCACTGCCAGGGCGGCACGCGGTCGGCCATTGCCGCCAGCGTGCTCGATGCCGCGGGCTTCACGGGGGTGATGAACATGGCGGGCGGTTTCAACGAATGGCAGGCCGCCGGGCTTCCCGTCACCCCGCCGACGTGAGGGGGCGCGGTATCATCCCGGCATCGCCACGCCAGGGAGTGCCATGCCCACCCAGCCCGATTCGAGGCCAGACATGACCATCGACATCCATGCGTCCGCCGCCGACGCCCTGGCGTTCGACGCGCCGGTGCACGTCGACGCGTTCGGACTCTCGGACACGGGGCACGTGCGCGCCAACAACGAGGATCACTTCCTCATCGCGCGCATCGGACGCTACTTCGAGTCGGTCCTCACGAGCCTGCCGGCGGGCGACGTCCCGGTGCGGACCGAGGAAGCTGGCTACGCGCTCGTGGTCGCCGATGGCATGGGCGGGCATGCCGCGGGCGAGCTCGCCAGCCGCCTGACCATCCGCGAGATGGTGCGCCTGGCGCTGGCGATGCCCGACTGGATCGTGCGGCTCGACACCCACACGACCGCGCAGGCGACCGAGCGATCGCAGCAGCGCATCCTCAAGGCCCACGACGCCGTCGTCGCCGAAGGGCGTCGCGATCCGGAGCAGCGGGGCATGGGCAGTACGGTCACGGCCGCGCGCAATCTCGGTCGCGTGCTGCAGGTCGCGCACGTGGGTGACTCGCGCGCCTACCTGTGGCGCGCCGGGGCGCTGACGCGACTGACGCGCGATCACACCTACGTGCAGATGCTGGTCGACAGCGGGCGGCTGTCGCGAGAGGAGGCCGCGCAGTCGCCGTCGAGGCACGTGCTCGTCAACGCCGTGGGCGGCGCCAACGACGACGTGTATGTCGATGTGCAGCATCTCCCGCTCGAGCGTGGCGACCGTGTGCTGCTGTGCAGCGACGGCCTCAGTGACCTCGTGGACGATGCGGCGATCGAGGCCGTGCTGAGCGCGGCGGCGTCGGCCGAGCAGGCGTGTCGGGTGCTGGTGGATCGCGCACTGGCGGCCGGCGGGCGCGACAACGTGACGGTGGTCGTGGCCACGTACACCTGGGACGACACGCCTCCGGCGTGATTCCACTGCCGCGACGGGCCATCGACGGCCGCGCTCTCGTGCCCGGCGGCGAACTCCTGGGTACCGGTGGCAGGGTGTCACGACGCCGTCGCGCAGCGGCAAGGCACGTGTGCACACCGCGGGCGCGATTGCGCTACAGTCAGAGGGCAGAGCGCCACGCGTCGTACCGAGATACCGGTCCGCGTGCATGCGCGGACTTGCGCGGTGTCTGCGCAACTCGTTTTGAAACGAGTCGCGCGCGCCGGTGCGCAGGGCAGGGCGGGCGGTGTTGCGCGCGCGAAGGACCGCCGACGCATCAAGGGGCCCTCACGCCTTGCCGTGCAGAGCGTCGCACCCGTGATCCTCAGGCTTGGCCGCGCAAGTGCCGTCCGGCACGCGGTCAGGCTTTGTCGTGCAGGGAGTCCGCACCTCGCACCAGTCCCTCGCATCAGTCGACTCGCGTCCGCCACCCGTGCGTCGGCCGCGCACGGCGCGCGGTTCAGACCGCCAGGACGACGTGCCATCAGCACGGTCGCGGCGCGATGAGCGTCGAGTCCTGCGTCGCCATCTCCGCCATCACGGGCGCGCGCGGCGCGCGAGCGCCACCATCACCACGCCGCTCACGAGCAGCACGGCGCCCCACCACAGGTTGACGTTCAGCCCGAGTGACCGGGCGTAGATGGCCGGGTCCGACAGCACGCCATACCCGGCGAGAATCGCTCCGAGCAGCAGGAACAGCAGGCCCATCGGCCACCGGATGTCGAGACCCATGCGCGCCTCCTACCAGAACAGCACATTCAACACGGCGGCCAGCAGCAGCACGCCGACCCCGAGGCCTTCGGGGGTGCGCCACCACGAGCCATGGCCCCGCGGCGGCTTGGGTGTCAGCGAATACACCAGGCCCGTCAACGCGGCATCGTCCTTCGTGCGGCGGGTGAGCAGCGAGATCAGGATCGTCAGCACGAAGCACGCGCTCCACGCCCAGATCGCCGTCCAGAAGTTCTGCGCCATCTCGCTCGGGTAGAGGTGCAGGCTGCCCAGCCAGCCGCCCTTGATGCCGGCCATGGCCCCTGCGGGCAGGGTCAGCCCGTGATGCAGGGCCGCTGCCAGCGTGCCACCGATCAGGCCGAGGAACGCGCCGTGCCCCGTCGCGCGCCGCCAGAACATGCCGAGCAGGAACGTGGCGAACAGCGGCGCATTCACGAACGCGAATACGAGCTGCAGGAAGTCCATGATGTTGTTGAACTGCGCGGCCAGATACGCCGTCGCCACGCTCAGCCCGATGCCGACCACCGTCGTCACGCGGCCCACGGTGAGGTAGTGCGCGTCCGAGGCCTCTGGGGCGACGTACGTCTGGTACAGGTCGTACGTGAACACGGTGTTGAATGCGGTCACGTTGCCGGCCATGCCCGACATGAAGGAGGCCATCAGCGCCGTCAGTCCCAGCCCGAGCATGCCCGACGGGTAGTAGTGGCCGAGCATCATCGGGATCACGAGGTCGTAGTCGTACGTGCCATCCGGTTTGGCCGGCAGCGCGAAGCTGCCGTCACCCATCGCCTGTGACGTCAATCCCATCGCGATCATGCCCGGCAGGATGACGAGAAACGGAAAGAGCATCTTCGGCATCGCCGCGATCAGCGGCGTCTTGCGCGCGGCATCCATCGAGTCGGCGGCCATCGCGCGCTGCACGACGAGGAAGTCGGTGCACCAGTAGCCGAACGACAGCACGAACCCGAGGCCCATCGCCATGCCGAACCACTCGACGCCCATCGGGTTGGCCTGCGGGCTGCCGAGGTGGGCCCACGACTGCGTCCAGGCGCCGGGGGCGAAGCCGCGCGAGACCGAGACCTCGGTGAGCCGCGCGACCAGGCCGTCCCAGCCGCCGATGTCGCGCAGGCCGAGGAAGACGAGCGGCGCGAAGCCGAGCACGATGAGGAAGAATTGCAGCACCTCGTTGTAGATCGCCGAGGTCAGGCCGCCGAGCAGGATGTAGGCCAGGACGATGGTGGCCGAGACGAGGATGCTGATGTTGAAGTCCCAGCCGAGGATGGCCTCGAAGAGGCGCGCCAGCGCATACATCGAGATGCCCGACGAGAACAGCGTCATCGTGGCGAACGACAGGGCGTTGAAGGCGCGCGTCTTCTCGTCGAAGCGGAGCTTGAGGTACTCCGGCACGGACCGGGCGCGTGAACCGTAGTAGAACGGCATCATGAACACGCCGACGAAGACCATGGCGGGAATGGCGCCCACCCAGTAGAAGTGGCTCGTGGCGATGCCGTACTTGGCGCCGGAGGCCGCCATGCCGATCATCTCCTGCGCGCCGAGGTTGGCCGAGAGAAAGGCCAGACCTGCGATCCACGCCGGGATCGATCGACCCGACAGGAAGAAGTCGTCGCTCGTCTTCTGATGGCGCTTGAGCACCCAGCCGATGCCGAGCACGAACGCGAAGTAGACGATGAGGATCAGGTAGTCGACGGGACCGAGGTGCATGCCGCTCACGGGCGCTCCCTGCCTTGGAGGCGAGGCCCGCGCGAACCGGGCCGCCGATAGGGTACCGCGCGGCCGGTGCCCTCAGGATTTGCCGTGCAAAGCCTGGCGCACCCAGGGCATCAGGCTCTGCCACGCCAAGTGTGCCTCCGCGGTCGCTCACGCCACGACCGCGCACGACTCGTTTCGAAACGAGTCGCGCGTTACAGCCGGCCCGCCAGGCTCGCCACCGCGGTGCACAGCTCGTCGGCGTCCACCGGCTTGGCCATGTGCAACTGGAAGCCGGCCAGCAGCGCCTGGCGCCGATCCTCGGATCGCGCATAGGCCGTCAGTGCCAGCGCCGGCAGTCGTCGCGCCGGGTCGGGCAGCTGCCGGACCGCCCGCACCAGCGCGTAGCCATCCTGCTCGGGCAGGCCGATGTCGCTCACCAGGACGTCGGGTACCTCGCGCTGCACGGCCACCAGCGCCGCGGCGGCCGACTCCACGGTCGTCACCGTCGCGCCGCAGCGTCCGAGCATGGTCGCGATCAGCGCGCGGGAATCGGCATCGTCTTCCACCACCAGCACCGTGACGCCAGACAGGGACGGCGGCGGGCCACCGTCGACGGCGTCGGCATCGGCCCCGGGGTGCGTCTCGTCGGCGCGGCTCTGCAGCGCGGAGACCGGCAGCGACACGATGAACGTGGCGCCCTGATGCTCGCCCGGGCTCTTGGCGCGCACCGCCCCGCCGTGCAGTTCCACCAGTTGCTTGACGATCGACAACCCGACGCCCAGGCCGCCGTAGCGCCGGGTCGTGGAGCCGTCGGCCTGCCGGAACCGATCGAAGACATGCGGCAGGAACTCCGCGGCGATGCCGATGCCCGTATCCGAGACGCTCAGCTCGACGTGCGAGTCGACGCGCTCGAGGACGACGCTGATCTGGCCGCCCGCGGCCGTGAACTTGACGGCGTTGCTCAGCAGGTTCCACAACACCTGTTGCAGCCGCACGGGATCGCCCGCCACGGGGCCTGCATGCGGATCGAGCACCGTGGCCAGCCGCAACCGCTTGGTCTCGACGGTCGGGCGGATGGACTCCACCGCGGCCTCGACCACCGTCGCCAGGGTGACCTGCTGCACGTCGAGACGCAGGTTGCCCGAGACGATACGACTGAGATCGAGGAGATCCTCGATGAGTCGCGTCTGCAGGCGGGCGTTGCGCTCGATGACTTCCAGGCCCCGTTGCGCCTCCTCCGGCATCGCCGGCGTCAGGCGGAGCAGATGCGCCCAGCCGAGGATGGCATTGAGGGGCGTACGGATCTCGTGCGACAGCCCGGCCAGGAATTCGTCCTTGATGACGCTGATGCGCTCGGCCTCCTGCCGGGCGTGGCGCTCGGCCTCGAGCAGGCGCTCGCGCTGGTCCTCGTACGCCCGGCGCTCGGTGACGTCGATGAACGCGCCCACGCTGCCGCGACACACCCCCTGCGCGTCGAAGAGGGGCGAGGCGTGCTCCAGCAGTCGCACGCGGTCACCGGAGTCGAACACGACATCGACCTCGACGCCGTGGAGCGGCTGCCCGGTGCGCGCCGCCACCTGGAGCGGCAGTTCCTCGGGCGACAACTCGCGGCCGTCGCGCACCACCCGGAAATGCGTCGGCCGTTCGCCGTCGGGGGCCGACAGGGAGGCGTTGGCGTGCGAGGGCATGCGCAGCAACTCGGCGAAGGCCCGATTGACCTGCACGTGGCTGGCCTCGACGTCGCGGGCGATGCCAATGCCCAGCGGCACCACCTCCAGCAGCGTCTCGAACTCCTCGGCGCGCTGCCGGAGCGCGGCCTCCTCGGCGCGATGCCGGGCCTGCTCCAGCGTGACGTCGGTCACGTTCTGCAACGAGACCACGAAGCCGACCACGACGCGATCGTCCTCGAGACGCGCCACGCGTCCACGAATCCACACCGACGTGCCATCGGGCATCGTCTGCTGCGTCGTGTATCGGTGCTGGCCGTCGACGGCGGCCGCCCGCACCACCTCGTGCGGCAGACCGGCCTCCACATCGCCCGGCGAAAAGAGACGCGCGAACGGCGCGCCGATCATCTCGGCGGACGACCAGCCCAGCAGGCGCGTCGCCGGCGCCGCCCACGTGGCGATGTGACCCTCGGCATCCAGCAGGAAGATCGCGTAATCGGTCGCCTGCTCGACGGCGAGCGTGTACAGCGATGCCGGGTCGTTGCGCAGGTCGTCGAGGCTCATCGTCCGTAGGGCGGCGCGCCGCCGTCGGTCACGCGGATCCGCATCGTCTGTCTGGCCTGCAGCGTCATCGGCAGGCCCTGCACCAGTTCGGCGCCGAGTCGCGCGACTGGCGGCGCGTCGTCCACCCGCACCTCGTAGCGTCGGTCGTGCTCCACCGTGAACCACTCCGGCCACTCGTTCAAGCGGGGGTAGTTCAGCGGCAGGTGGAGGTGATCGCGGTGCCGGGGGTGATCGAGACGGAGCACGCCCGTCCAGGCCGTGTCCGCCGTGACCGTCATGGTCACCGGGCCGGTCTCGCCGTCGCGCGCGGCGCCGAGGTGGACGCGGCGGTCCCACGGCTCGAGACGAGCCCCCTGCGTCTTCCACATCACGTACATCAGGGCGGTCCGGATCACGTTGCCGTCGCCGTGCCAGTCCTCGACGATGCCGTCGGGGCGGACGACGTCGAGCATCTTCGTGGTGGCAGCATCGATCTGGTCGGGCAGACCCGGCTGCGGCACCCGGTTCATCAGCACCAGCGCCGATTCGATGGCGTCGGAATACGAGTCGGCGCTCCACCACGCGACCGGGGGTGTCTCGTCGAACAGGTACGTCGGGGTGCGCGTCACGGTGGCCAGGGCCTGCGCCACCGCCTCGCGGAAGCGTGGTTCTCCGGTCGCCATGTACGCCGTGTAGACGCCATTGAACATGTAGCCCCAGCAGTGGGCGTGCCGCTTGGCCAGCGGCTGTCCGGTGACGATGTCGATGTCGTGGTGCCAGACGCCGTCGGCCGTGCGGCCCACGGCGAGGAGCCTGTCGATCATGCGGATGAAGGCCGGGCGATACTGCGCCGCCTTGTCCGGGCGCGCGTGCATCGCCAGGACGAAAGCCTCCGACAACCCGCCGACGATCTCGTTGCCATGGTCGGAGAGGATGAACCGCGTGGTCAGGGGCGTCCTGGTGGTGACGTCCCAGCGGTCGGCCGGCAGGTCCCCGGTGGTCGGGAGCATGTCCAGGAAGTAGAAGTCGGCGATGGCCAGGACCTGATCCAGGTAGGCCTGCTCGCCGGTCTTGAAGTACAGCCGGCTGAGCACCTGCAGCATGTTGCCGTTGATTTCCGTGGTCTGGGCGGGCAACCGGCCGCGGCTGGTGGCGTACGGCGCGTGGCGGATGATGTCGTCGGCGATGCCGCGCATCCGGAAGTACCAGGGGGTGTCGCCGAACAACTCGGTGAGCGGGATCAGCCCGTCCTTCATGTACTCGCTGGAGCCGAAGATGATGGCGTCCATGTCGGGGGTGGGCCGGACGAACCCCTGCCCGCCGCCCTTGACGTCGTCCGACAACCGGCCGACGCGGGTGGTCAGGAGCGTCTCCTGGCGGAGGATGTCGAGCATCGCCCCGTGGTAGACCGCGGGATCGGTCAGGCGGGCGGCCATCACCATGAACGGGTAGAGGTCGGCGGCGGTGTTGGCCACGACCCAGCTCGGGTCGGGCGTGCTGCCGAGGAAGACGCCGCGGTGGGGCAGCAGGCCCGACACGGCATCCCGGCGGGCCAGCCACCCGTGCATGACACGGTGACTGGTGACGAGCGCGCGGGTCGCTTGCGTGGCGTTGCGCCTCGCGCGCGTCTCGACGTCGTCGGCTGGCGGCTGGCTGCCGGAGGCGCCGAGCAGCAGCGAGGTGCCGAGAACGAGGGCGCAGACGCGCATCAGGGGGCGCTGGCACGAATTCGACTCAGTGTGGGACATGAGCTCCTTGCGGGTGGGAGCCGCGACGGCGGGACACCCCGAACGATTCCATAAGCAAATCTGTTGTTGACTCGCTGGAAATTCGCTTCATGCTATGCCGCATCAGGAGAGCAGTAAATCGCCATCGTGCCGCGTGCTCGGGCTGTCGCTAGTACAGGTGCCCCCCGAACCCCACTCGCGCGCAGTCGATGGAGATGCTCCCTTCCTGGAGGCCACCTGTGAAGCAGTTCCGACCATTGCACCGCGTTCTCGTCCTGGCCTTGCTGGCCTGTGCGTTCCTGGCCCTGCCCGGAATCGCCCATGCCCAGGCTCTCTATGGCAGCGTCACCGGCACCGTGACCGACAACAGCGGCGCCAGCATCCCCGGTGTGACCGTCACCGTCACCAATGAAGGGACGGGCCTCAAGCTCGAAACCACCAGCGACGGCGAGGGCGCGTTCACCGTCCGCAACGTGCTGCCGGGGACGTACACCCTCTCGGCCTCGCTGCAGGGATTCAAGACGTTCAGCCAGACGGGGATCCCCCTGACGGCCGGCAACATCCTCCGCGTCAACGCGAGCCTCGAGATCGGCGACCTGACCGAGTCGGTCACCGTGACGTCGGAAGCGGCGCTGCTCAAGACCGACAAGGCCGACGTGAGCGTGGAACTGCAGCCGAAGGAGATCACCGACCTTCCGCTCAACCAGTTCCGCAACTACCAGGCCCTCATGAACCTGGTGCCCGGCGCCACGCCAGGGACGTTCCAGAACTCGCAGGGCTCGACGCCCCAGCGGTCGCTGCGGACGTTCGTCAACGGCACCAACCCGAACAACAACAGCACGCGCATCGACGGCGCGGCCAGCATCAACATCTGGCTGCCGCACCACGCGGGCATGGTGGCGTCGGCCGAGACCATCGACAACGTCAACATCGTCACCAACAACTTCGATGCCGACACGGGCATGGCGGGCGGCGCGGCCATCGCGGTGGTGACCAAGTCGGGCACCAACAACCTGCGCGGCTCGGCGTTCATCTTCCACAACCGCGACGACTTCAACGCCAACACGTTCTTCAACAACGCCAACGGCCTGAACAAGCCGCCGGTCACCAACTCGATCTACGGCGGCACGGCGGGCGGCCCGATCCTGAAGAACCGGCTGTTCTACTTCGGGTCCTACGAGCGGTTCACCGAAGAGCGCGGTTTCCAGGAGACCTTCGCGGTGCCCACGGCGCGCATGCGTCAGGGCGACTTCGGGGAAGTGCTGGCGGCGTTTCCGAACTTCCGCATCTACGATCCGCTGACGGGCGCGGCCAACGGCTCCGGTCGCGAAGCCTTCCCGAACGCGGTCATTCCGGCCACCCGCATCAGCAGCATCGCCAGGCTGATTCAGGACACGTACCCGGCGCCCAATGCCGGCGACCTGAACCGCAACGGCGTCGCCGACGACTACGTGGTGCAGCGCGCGCCGAACTTCGACCGCCACAACTACGACCTCAAGGTCTCGTTGAACCGGTCGAGCGCGCACCAGATCTGGGGCAAGATCTCGTACCTCACCGCCGACGTGCAGGACCGCTTCCAGCTCGGCTTCGACGAGCGGGCGCCGGCGCCCACCACGGTGAACGCGCCGGTCATCGGGCACACCTGGACGCTCTCGCCGACGCTCATCCTCGACGGCAGCTTCGGCGTGACGCTCAACGAGCAGGAGGGCCTCTCGCCCGACTACGGCACCAACTGGGGCAGCGACATCTGGGGCATCCCGGGCACCAACGGCGGTGACATCCGCCAGAGCGGTCAGCCGCAGATCAACACCGGTCTGAGTTCGCTCGGCAACGTGTCGTCGTGGAACCCGTACTTCTACACCACGTCGGTCTACTCGTTCTCGCAGGCGCTGACCAAGGTGGCAGGTCGTCACGAGGTCCGCATGGGCTACGACTTCAACCACCTGCAGATGAACCACTGGCAGCCGGAGATTGGCTCCGGTCCGCGCGGCGCCTTCACCTTCGGCGGCAACGTCACGGGCACCACCGGGTACCAGCCCATCGGCGGCTTCAACAGCTACGCCGGGTTCCTGCTCGGTCTGCCGGCGTCGTACGGCAAGAGCCTGCAGGCCGAGGAGATGACCACGCGTGAGTGGCAGCACGGCTTCTACGTCCGCGACCGCTGGCAGGTCAACGACAAGCTGACCCTCAACGGCGGCCTGCGCTTCGAGATGTATCCGACGATGACCCGTGCGGACCGCGGCATCGAGCGGCTCGACTTCGCGACCTGGAACGTCCTGATCGGCGACCGCGGCGGCAACCCGAGCGACGTCGGCATCAAGGGCAAGTCGGTCTACGTGGCACCCCGCTTCGGTGCCGCCTACCGCATCGACGACAACACCGTGTTCCGCACGGGCTACGGCGTCACGATCAATCCGCTGCCGTGGTCGCGTCCGCTGCGCGGCTTCTACCCGGCGACGATCGCGTTCGGCAACTCGGCGGCCGGCTTCAACTTCATCGGCTCGCTGGCGGAAGGCATCCCGGCCATCGCGACGCCCGACCTCAGCAGCGGCGCCGTGCCGCTGCCGAACGGTGTCGACATGCGCACGCCGAGCCCGGGCAATGTCGACCGCGCCACGCTGCACCAGTGGAACGTCACGCTGGAGCGCCGCCTGCCGTTCGACCTCGTGACGAGCGTGGCTTACGTCGGCACGCAGACCAACGGCGGCTACGCCGACATCAACCTCAACTACGCGGAGCCTGGTACGGGCAACGCGGGCCGTCAGTACTTCAGCCGCGCCGGCAACGCCAACATCCTCGACTGGGGCAACTGGACGACCAGCAAGTACCACTCGCTGCAGATGGCGGTGAATCGTCCGTTCAAGAACGGCCTGCTGCTCAAGGGTGCCTACACCTGGAGCAAGGCCATGAACGAGGCCGACGAGGATGGCTGGACAGGCCTGACCTGGAACATCCCGAGCCAGCGCTCGCGCAACTACGCGCGCGGCGGCTACGACCGTACGCACGTGCTGCAGATGGCGTTCGTCTACGAGCTGCCCTGGATGCGCAACAGCTCGAACCTCCTGGCCTACCTGGTCAAGGACTGGCAGGTGAACGGCATCTTCGCCGCCTTCTCCGGCACGCCCTTCACCATCGGCGGCAACAACCCGACGCTGCTCGCCCCGGGCGCCGGCGCCGTCACGGCCAACCAGAGCGGCGACATCCGCGTCATCAACGACCCGAGCCGCGACGTCAAGTGGATCGACACGTCGGTCTTCACCAACCCGACCGGTCTGCAGTGGGGCAACTCGGGCCGCAATGCCTTCCGCGGACCGGGCCAGTGGAACCTCGACTTCTCGGTGTTCCGCAACATCCCGATCGGTCGCTACCGCGTGGAGTTCCGTGCGCAGGCGTCCAACGTGCTGAACCACACGCGCTACCTGAACCCGGACACGGGCATCAACAGCCCGACGTTCATGCAGTTCGTGAGCGCCGGTTCCTACGACGCGCCCCGTGTCATCCAGCTGGGGCTCCGCTTCCAGTTCTGATGTCCCCCGCCGCGGATTCACACGAATCCGTGGCGGCACATTGGCGGTCCTGACCGACGCCGACTGACGGTCCACCTATCGCCGGCACCGAGAGATCGGGCCGGCGATTCGTGCATCTGGCGCGCCGCGGCGACGCGCGTCTCTGCTCCCCTCGTGGCTCTGCCCGCCGCCCCGCGCGTCCGCAGTCACGTCGCGCTCACGCGCAAGGGGCGCCGCACGTCCGCGTGGCGGTTCGCTGCGCGGCAACGTCCAGGCGTTGCGCGCGGCCGGTGTCGAGGGTGCGCGAGCGCGGCGGCACCGGAGCGCGCCGCCACCACACCGGCTCCCGCGCTGGCACGCTGGCGC
>NZ_JALHPM010000103.1:0-24777 GCF_022842525.1 Luteitalea sp. | reverse complement strand
CGGCACGTGCGGCGCGGCGCGTGGGGCAATCGGGGTGCGCCGGGGGCCCCGTCAGCGCGGTTTGCGCAGACGCACGGGCCCGCGGATGGCCGCGGGATCGACCACGCGGCCCTGCTGCGTGATCTGGAGGCGTCCGGCCGCGGCAAGGCGACGCGCGGCGGCGCGGGCCGGTTCCATGAGCGGCTGCCAGTCCGCGGGGGCGACTAGGCGGGCCGCTTCGGACGGACAGATGCTGGCATCGCGCGGACGGGCGTCGAGCAGCGCGAGGATGGCCTGCTCCATCGCGGCGATCGGCGCCTCCGCGCCGCCGCGGCGGCAGGCGTCGCTGCAGTAGCGCACGGATTCCCACGTGCGCGCCCACGCCTTGCGCCATGTCATCGTGCGCCCGCAGCGCGTGCAGAGCTTCGTGGGCAGGTCTGACGGGCGTGCGGTGCGTGTTCTGGCGGTGGGCATGCGCGGTGGGTTGGCCTTGCGTAAGACGCTCGCTGGCGCCGCCGCGTGCCGCCGCGAGCGCGCGTGACTCGCGAGAGGCGTGCCGACTCGGATACTCTGCCTGCGTGATCAATCGACGCGACTTCCTTGGCGGTGCCGCCGGTGGCGCCGTGGCCGGCACGGCTGCCGGCTTCGTGTGGGCCCGGCAGACGCAGCCTGAACCTCCGCCGCCGCAACCCGCACCGCCTCCGCCGCCGCCGCCCGCATTGCCCGAACACGCGCGCCTGAGCTTCTCGCAGCAGGGCGAAGACATCGTGCTCTACCACGTGCTGCACGAGCTCATGAAGATCGAGACGCCCACGTACGTGGATGTGGGCGCCGCGTATCCGGTGGACGGCAACAACACCTATCTGCTCTACACGACCGGTGCGCGCGGTGTGCTGGTGGAACCGAACCCGGTGCTGGCCGCGCAGCTGCGCAGTAAACGTCCGGACGACAAGGTGGTGGAAGCGGGCATCGGCGTGGCCGAGGCGAAAGAAGCCGACTACTACCAGATCAAGGGCAACGCGATGCTCAACACGTTCTCGCCCGAGCAGGTGGCGGAGCTGCAACGCGGCAAGAGCGAGAGTGTGGTCGAACGTGTGGTGAAGATGCCGCTGCTCAACATCAACCGGGTGATCGAAGTGCACCTGGGACGCGCGCCCGACTTGCTCTCGACCGACGTGGAGGGGCTGGATGAGGCCATCATCCGCACGCTTGATCTGCGGCGGTTTCGTCCCGCGGCGATCTGCGCGGAGGCGGTGCCCACGATGAAGTCGGGCCGGGCGTCTACGCTCACGCGGTATCTCGCGGGGAAGGGCTACATCCCGCGGGGTGGGTCGGTCTACAACACCGTGTACGTGGACGCGCGGAGGATCTGAGGGCGCGCTGACGGTTCTTGTCGCGCCTGGGGCGGTCTTCGACACGGGCGCCTCGATCTGCCGAGAGTTCCGGTTCTGACGTCCGTGGCACCCTTCTTGTAGCCGGGCCGCCATGCGCATCACGTCGCGGTTCGTGCTCCTGGTCGCGGTCTGCACGGTCTGGCTCACGCCCGCACCGGCCACGCCACAAGGCAGCCTGGCGGACCTCGTGGCGCCATCGCGTCCCACGGACCTGCCCGGCACCGAGCAGGAGTCGATCGTGCGGGCCGTGGTTGGCCGTCTGGCCACGCTGGCCCACCTGCCCGCGGTCACGCCACAGGCGCCGACCATCACGGTGACCACGCTGGCCGCATCGCCCGCGGTGTTCAGCGTTGCCGTGAATGGTGGCGCGCCGTTGACGCTCAAGGTCGTGGGCCACATCTGGGACCCGCGCACCTATCTGCCGATAGCTGCCGCGCTGGGCGTGCGGCCCGAACCTGCCGCGACACCTTCCGCCGGTGCTGCCGAGGCCAACTTCGTCGAGGGCCTTACCGAGCCCTCGCTCGCGCACCTGATCGCTGAAGACACCCGCGTGAGCACCGCGCTGCGCGCGCAGCCGCGCGCGGCCGTGCTGCACGAACAGGCGGCGTTGCTGCTCGGGGCGATGGCGCTGCGTGAAGGCGCGAACCTCTACACCGACGGACGTCCTGCCTGGTCGCGCCTCACCGCGCATCTCACGATGGCGCGCGCCGTGAACGGAGCGGGCACGGCGAAGTCGTCACTGCCAGGACGCCTCGCCGATGCCGTGCTCCTGGTGGACGTGGGCCGCGAGATTGATGCTCTCGCCGCCCTTGCGCCCCTGGCCGCGGCAGAGCAGTCCGCAGCCGTGCGCGTCTGGGCCACGGCGTTGCGTGTGCGGGCCACCGGCGACTGGCGTCTCGTGGACCGGCCCGCGAAGAGCCCGACGATCGCGCGAGTCGCCTATGCCAAGGCGTACGCGTGGCGCGTGGGGCTGGGGCCTGTGCTGGCGTGGATGGACGATGCGAACCCTGACGTCGACCTGCCGCTGCTGCGTGTGCTCTTGTCGCAGCCACTCTCGGTAGCCGTTGGCAATCGGTTCTCTGCTGCCGGACTCATGGTGGAGCTGAATGAGGCGGAAGAAGCGGCACGCGCGTACGGCGTGGCCATCACCGACGATCCGACGGCGCTGCTGCGTGCCATCGGGCGGCCGACGGCGACCGGGCCCTTCCGCGTGCTCGACTGGCCGCTCGTGGCGTCTACGGCCGAGCGGCACATCCTGGCGCGCCTGAAGTCGCTCTACGATGCGCAGAGGCTTCTCGGCCAGCGTGAGCGCTTGCGGCAGATGCCCATCGAGCTCGAGAAGACGTTCGCGACGCTGCCGCTCGTGCCCACCGCGCTGGCGCTGATGGGTGGAGACGGCGCGGCGCGGCATCTGGCAGCGGCGGCGGCGATCGTCCGTGCGCGCAAAGACGCGATTCCCCCCGCGCTCTGGACGGCCCTGGTATACGAGGGGCAGCGAAGTGCGCGCTCCGTGTCATGGCCGACGGCGGATGTGTGGTTCAACCCGTGGCAACCCGATGGCACTGCGCTCACGACGAGCGATCGGCTGGCGCGCCAGGGCGCTCCGGCCCCGCCGCTGCCGATGGCGGAGGCGCTGCATCGACTGGCGCCGTCAGACACCTGGCTGTCGTGGCGGCTCGCCTGGTGGCGCGTGCCGTCCGGGCGTCCGACGATCGCCGCCGTGCGCGCGGAACTCGGGCCCGCCGTGGCCTATGACTCTGGCGCGATCTACCGCATGTTTCGCGGGCTCGACGGCACCCATCAGGAATACGTCGTGCTCGGCACCCAGATGTGCGAGCTCAACGTGGACCGCTGCGAAGAACTCGCGCAGGAATTGCTCAAGGAAGGGCGCGACGCGGAAGCGGCCGACGAGCTGCGCCGCTGGTTCAACCGGGCGCAGGACCGCGTGGCCGCATCGAACCGCGTGTTGTGGCTTACGCGGTATCTCCTCGATCAAGGCCAGGCCGCCGACGCCCGTGCCATCGCCGTGAGCGCCGACGACGTGGGGTCGGGTGCCGGCATGTTGACACTGGCGGAGGTAAAGGAACGACAGGGCGACCAGGATGGGGCAGAGGCCGGCTACAAGCGGGTGCAGGACAGATACGGCACCGCGTGGCACCTCGGGGCGTACTACCTCCGCCGCTGGAAGGCGACGGGAGATACCGCCCTGCGCGACCGTGGTCTGGCGCTCGTGGCGCAGTCGTTCCCGAGCGGATTCGAGGCCGTGCCGTCCGCCGGCGCGGCGCCGGTTGACGGCGTGGCCTTCACGAACTTCGGGGGGCGGGCGGCGAAGGCTGGCCTGCGGAAGACCGACATCATCGTGGGCGTAGACGGCGTGCGCGTGCGGTCTGAGGCGCAGTTCGACGTGCTGATGCGCGCCAGCCACGACACGGCCGTGCAGTTCACCGTGTGGCGTGATGGCGCCTACGCCACGGTGAAGGGCACGCTGCCGCAGCGGTGGCTGGGCACGGGGCTCCGCACGCACCGCCCGGGGGCGGGGGAGACGCAGTAGGCCACGGCGGGGGCGCCGTGGCATATACTAAAAGGCCGCGCGGTGAGGTGGCTGAGTGGCCTAAAGCGGCGGTTTGCTAAACCGTTGTAGGGGGTAAACCCCTACCCAGGGTTCGAATCCCTGCCTCACCGCCAGCATTTTCTGCGAATTCATTGGGCTTTTCGTCGATTTGGGCCCGTTTTCATCCAAATCTCGTATCCCTGCCTCTCTTCGAGATAAAGCATTCTCTGCGCTGGATTTAGCGGCGGGGCCCCACCCCCCGTCTCCAACATGTCTCCAAGACTCTGCTAGCCGCGAAGCGTCTGAGGGCGTCTCCCGGCACCTCCAGCAAGTGAGTCGCTGTCCAACGGCGACGGCACCCCGGTGCATGCACCGTTGACTGAAGCGCCTCGGTACCGCGCAGGTCTTGGATCGCCAGGGCGTGAGGCGGACGCAGACGCGCTATTTCCTTGACCGACCACCCGAGGGGGGGGTACAGTGCGGTCGCCTCCCCACGCCACACTGGCGGCCGATCTCACCCGATCCCCCCACGGTCGGAGTTCTTGATGCTCGCTCGATCTTCTGCGCGGTTCCTGGCCGCGTGCGTCCTGGCCTGCGCGACGCCTGCCCTGGCCCAGGTGACGACGTATCACTTCCACACCGACGCCTCGACCACGGCGAGCACGAAACAACTGCGGTCGACCGGGCCGGATGCGGCGCAAGTCGTTGTCCAGTCCGCGGCCCTCCAGGGGGTGGCCGCGGGCGAGAAGCTCGTTGCGCAGTTCGATACCGCCATCGGCGTGCCGAACACCGCCGGCAAGATTCCCACAGGGGCCACCGTGACGGCGACGGTGTGGATGCGCAAGACCGCGGCGCTCGGCACGATGTTTCCGCGCGTGAAGGTGCGGCTCAACAACAGCACGGGCACGTCGCTCTGCACGGCCACGGGCACGACGGCCCTTACGACCACGCTCACGGCCTACACGCTGACGTGTACGACGACGGCGCACGTCACGCTGACCGCGACGAGCCGCTACTACGTGTGGGCGGGCGTGAATCTCACGGCGGGCTCGAGCGCGGGCGCGTTCCGTGGCGAGCTGGGCCTGGAAGGCACGCTAAACGGCGCGGCGAACTCGCGCGTGGATATCCCGACGGCGCTGCCTGCGCCAACGATGACGAGCCTGACCCCCGCGAGTGGCGGCGTGGGCACGTCGGTGACCATTGCGGGCACGCACTTCCGGGATCAACAGCTGGGCAGCGTGGTGACGTTCTCGACCAACCGGACGGCCACCGTCACGAGTTGGTCGAACACGTCGATCGTGGCGACGGTGCCGGCGAGCACCATTACGGGCGCCGTGCGCGTGACGGTGGCGGGCACGAACAGCACCACGGCGACGTTCACGGTGGCCGCGCCGCCCACGATCACGGCACTCTCGCCGACCAGCGGCGGCGTTGGCGCGGCGATTACGCTGACCGGGACGGGTTTTGGCGCAACACTGGGCACGAGCATCGTCCGCTTCAATGGCGTCACAGCGACCACGACGGCGTGGACTGCCACGAGTGTCACGGCGGTCGTTCCGGTGGGCGCCACGACCGGTCCGGTCGTAGTCACGGTGAACGGCCAGAACAGCGCTGGCGCCGCGTTCACGGTGATTCCGCCGCCCACGCTGACCTCGCTCGCGCCGTCGACCGGTACTGTGGGTGCGGTCGTGACGCTGACCGGCACGAACTTTGGCGCCACGCCAGGCACGAGCGTCGTCTCGTTCAACGGCACCGTGGCGACACCCACCGCATGGTCGGCCACGAGCATGACCGCGCCCGTGCCGGTGGGCGCGGCAAGCGGGGCGGTCACCGTCATCGTGTCGGGCCAGACGAGCAACGGCCTGGCGTTCACGGTGATCCCGCCGCCCACCCTGACCTCGCTCACGCCATCCACCGGTGCCGTTGGGACGGTCGTGACCCTGACCGGCACGAACTTCGGCGCCACGCCAAGCACGAGCGTAGTCTCGTTCAACGGCACCGTGGCGACACCCACCGCGTGGTCGGCCACCAGCATCACAGCGCCCGTGCCGGTGGGCGCGGCAAGCGGGCCGGTCACCGTCACTGTGTCGGGCCAGACGAGCAACGGCCTGGCGTTCACGGTGATCCCGCCGCCCACACTGACCTCGCTCACGCCATCCACCGGTGCCGTAGGGACGGTCGTGACCCTGACCGGCACGGACTTCGGCGCCGCTCAGGGCGCGAGCGTGGTCGCGTTCAACGGCACTGTGGCGACTCCCACCGCGTGGTCCGCCACCAGCATCACTGCGCCGGTGCCGGCGGGTGCGACCAGCGGTGCCGTCACGGTGATTGTCGCGGGCCAGGCCAGTAATGGCGTGACCTTCGCGGTAGTGCCGCCCACGACCACGATTGCGATCACGCTGACGGAACCGTTCCCCGGCACGACCTTCAACGCGCCGGCCAGTGTGGCCCTGGCGGCGACGACCACGGGCGGGGCGATCGCTCGTGTCGAGTTTTACGACGGCCCGCTCCTTATTGGTACGGACTCTGCAGCGCCATACGCCGTGACGTGGACGTCGCCTCTCGAAGGCCCACACACGCTCATCGCCGTTGCCGTCGACCAAACGAATGCCGTCACACCATCAGATGCCATCCCGATCACGATCGCGCCGGCTGGAACGACTCTTGGGACGCTCGCCATGCCGGTTCCCACACCGCCAGCCGGCGTGTACGGCCCCGGGCAGACCGTGACGCTCACGGCGGCTCAGGGAGCCACGATCCGCTACACGTTGGATAGCAGCACCCCTGACACGACGTCGTCAGCGTATTCCGGGCCGGTGACGCTGACGGCATCCGCCACGCTGAAGGCGCTGGCCATGCAGGCCGGGTGGACCGACAGCGCACTCTTGACGGCCGAGTACGTCATCGACACGGTCGGCCCCACGATCGTCGCCACCCTCACCCCCACCCCTAACTTGAACGGATGGAACACCTCGCCTGTCACCGTGTCGTTCGCGTGTGCCGACGCCTCACCTGTCGCTACGTGCCCTGCGCCGGTGGTCGTCAGTCAGGAGGGCGCGGGTCAGGTCGTGAATGTGACGGCGACAGATAGCCTCGGCAATCAGTCTTCATCGGCGGTCACGGTCAACATCGACCTTACGTTCCCGTCGATCGTCATGACGAATCCGGCAGGGCAAATGACCACCACCGCGGCTTCACTGAACCTGACTGGCACCGCTGCGGACACGCTGTCGGGTCTGAGCAGCGTCTTGTGTAACGGTGTGTGGACCACCCCTGCCGGGAATCAGGTGGAATGTGCAATCGACCTGCAGCCTGGCGTGAACACCGTCACCATCAGCGGCGTCGACATGGCCGGCAACAGTACCTCGGCCGCCGTCACCGTGACGAGACAGGGCACACCCACCATGCTGTCGATTTCGCCCGCGGCACCAACCCTCGCCGTCGGCGAATCTCGGACCTTGACCGCCGTGTCAGAATTCGGTCCGGTCGCGAACGGTGTGATTTGGACGCAGGATCCGCCAGGCATCGCAACGCTCACGGCAGACGCCGAGCCGACGCTGGTGGCCGTAGCGCCCGGTGTTGTGACATTGACCGCTACCGCCGGCACCGTGACGGCCACGACGACCGTGACCGTCGCGAACGGCCCGCTGACGGTTGGCACACCAGTGTGGAACGTAGCGCCCACGCCGGGAACCGTCGCCGGAGCGCCCATCTATCCCAATCGCGTCTACGAAGACGGCGCAGACCTATTCGCCGTGGAGACGAACGTACTGAGTCAAACAACGCGCGTTCACGCTCTGGACGCGCACGGGCGAGTGCTGTGGTCTGAGCACGCTGCGGGCGAACCCCTCTTCGGCGACGCGTTCGGCGGCATCCTTGGGCTGGTGCGCTACCCGGAGACCCCCACTGTAAGTAGCATTGTGCGTTTCGGGGGGGGGCGGCGCTGTTCCGTGGCGCTACGACTCGGCAGGCTCGATCGATAGTCGACCAGTGCAGACGCCTGGAGGCCTGATCGTGGCGCTCGAGCAGGACAAATTCCTGGGTCTGGCTGGGGCCACCGGTGCTGTAAGTTTCCGCACCGACGTCCCAACGTCCGTGGTTCGCACGCGCTACGTTGGTGCTTGCCAGTACGAGCCCTCCACCAGCACGTTCCCAGACTACCTTGGACCCATGTCGGTGGGTGACGATGGCGCCGTCTATTTTCAGCTCTACAACCAGTCGGTTGATTGGACCATCTCCGACTGCCCGCCTGGGCAGGCGTCAACAGGGGTTTTCAGTTACACAACGGACCTCTTCCTCGCTCGCCTTGCTGCTGACGGCGCGCTCACGAAGCAGCTCATCTATCGCTACGTGCAACCTCCGACATCTACCTCTGACGGGGGGGCGACGCAGCGCATCAGTCAGCCTGGCCCGTCGACGCCGGATGGCCAAGGTGGGATCCTCGCGTCCTGGGACCTCTACACGTTCTCGAGCAATCCAACCACCCTCGAGGCGCACGTCACAAGGGTGAGCAGCGCGATTGACGATCACGTCGTGGCCCCGCGCTTCGGACCCGGCGGCCCTCCGCCGAACCTATTCACCAACTCGCCCCTTGCCTTCGTCGGCGACAACGGCACGGCGTATCTGCAGGATCCGTCTGGTGTGACGGCGCTGAACGCCGCGACATGGACTACTGTGTGGTCGAGCCCTGACCAAGGCAAGGTTGTCGCAGCGCATCAGGATGGCGGCGCGACACTGCTGCGGTCTGATGGCATGCTACAAAAGAGAGACGCACAGGGCGTGGCTACCAACCTTGGGATGTTGGGCGTGTCGGACCCGGTGCAAACACGCCTCGGCTTGTGGTCCGGGATGGCGAACGGCGTACTGACATCTGTCTGGGGGCCTGCAGTCAGTGAATCTGTGTTCGCATTCGACGCGGCGCTCGACCCGGGCGACGGCGTGCCAAGCGGCAGCTGCTCAGGGGGCTGGTGCGGCTAGGTCGCGCTTCTTCACTACGCGGGAGCGAGCGGCCCTAGCGGCGCTGGACTTCATCTATCCGACTTCCGCATCGAAGAGCTGGGAGTACGGCGGCAAGATTTGCGAGGGTCCGGCCGGCACGTTTGTCTGGTCCGAGATCAAGACGGACTTCCAGCAGGCAGAAGTCGACCTGAATTCCTTGCCATGCGTCGGGCGCAGCTACACTGCTCGTTTCCACACGCACCCGCCAATTGAGGGATCCTTGGGGCCGCCTGGAGGAGACCTGACGAACGCTGACCTTGAGTCGGGGATTCCGCACTACGTGATGCAGGTTCGGCCGAACCTGCCGGCTCAGAGGCAGACGATCAAGTACTGGAATCCCGAACCGACGCCCGGTCCACCGTCGAATCGAAAGTCTCGCCAAAACAGCTGCGAGCGCGTGGGGACGGTGTGGCAGCCATGGACCGTGGGTGGAGCGAGTCCGACCGCGAATTGCACGACGCCAATCCCATGACGATACGCTGCAAGATCTCCCTTGCGAAGGCGGCCGCACTTGCTGTGATTGCAGCGAGCGGCTGCAACGTCCTTCCTCTGCCGAGCGTTAACTCAGGCGTGCCGGTGGCCGTCACCTGCCCGTCAGGCGCCGAGGCCGGCGTTTTTGGTGAAGACGTGAGCGCGCGTGATTCGTGGGTGGTCTCCCAGGCGTCTCGAGCACTTGGACGCGTCGGCATCACCAAGGTATGGTGCGGAACAACACACGATACGATTCGAGTGATCTGGGTGCGGAGCACGCTCCCGATGGTCGTCGTGTCGTTTCAGAGATCGAGTTCGGGGACTGCCGAGATGGTCGAGTTCCAAGACCCGCGTTCGTTGCCGCCCCTCGCTGTTCCGGGCATAGCGACGCGCAGAGCCGCACCCGTGTTGTCGCCAGAGCTGGACAGCGTCGCGTCTGCCATTGAGGCTGCGGGTTTCTGGAGTGCCGACGTGGCCCGTCAGACACGTCCGGAGGGTGGAGACGGCTGGATCCTTGAGGTGCGAAAAGGCCAGAAGTACAAGGCCGTCGTTAGGCAGAGCATCCGCGACGAGCAGCTCGACCCGATCGTGAATCGGTTGTTCGACTTGGTTCACCGAGAGGGCCCAAGAATGCGGTAACAAGTCCAGACGGTATCCCTGGTTGGTCGGCGCGGCCGGTAGGCACCGTCATGAACCCGATGGGCACCCTTGAAACCCCGGCAACTTTATTGCTGGTCTCGATGACTTTCTTGACTTTGTTCCGCGAACTCCATCGAAGTGTGACATCGAGGCCGTGCGCCGTGCTGCAGCGCAATAGCCGCTTCGTGGCCCTCATCGCTGGCGTCGGCTGCTTAGCGATTGTTGGGACAGTCGGCGGTGAGGCGGGTGCACAAACGACCTTGCGGACGCGCACGGTCTTTTTCGACACCTTTCCGATCACGGACAAGCTGCACACCGACGACGAGGTCGTCATTGTGGAGATGCGGGCCGACGAGGCGGTCACCGACAAAAGTCTCTCGGGATTGGCCGCGCTTCGCTCAGCGGCGCGCCGTCGAACTGCCATAGTTGCGACTGTCGACGTTGCCGAAGTAAGGGGCGAATCGGCGCTAGACGGTGCCTGGGTTCACACGGTCTTCCGAGGCACGGTGGCTCAGGTTCACCGTATCGGCCCAGACGTGGATCGCCGTCACCGGATACGGAATGGAGAGCGCATCGAGTTTCACGTTAGCGGTGGCGAGATCAACGTTAGAAACGTCATAGTCAGGGCGCAACCTGTCATCCCGTTTCCAGCGTCTCGTCAGTACATCGTGTTTCTGTCTGGCAGACAGGGCGAACAAGGCCTGAACGTGACCGCTACACCGCTGCTCGTTGACGGCGAGAATCTCGTTGCCGTGGCGTCGGCGAACAGTTCGATGGCTGGCCTAACCTTGGGAGATCTGAGGCGTGCGGTCCGGCGATGACGGTCTTGTGGGAGCCGCCACGAGCCCTCGTCGAGAGTTCGATACGGCAGGGCCAGAGTTCAGTTGTCCACGCTCATGTGACCGGGGCGTAGAGCCCGTCGACGCGCTTGTGGTTGACCCGCCGGCCTTCCTGCCGCAGCTTCAAGTCAGCCGCGCGCGTCTCTCGACTCGGGGAACAGCGCGCCGCGCTCGTGCTGTTCTCGATATCTGGGCAGTGACCTGGGGCCGGTCACGCACTTGAGACGTCCGACGCCAATGGAGAGCGTCAAGCCGGGGAAATGGCTCTTTCGGTCCAGTGCTTCCCAGCGGGCGTCAAGAGCAGCGTCTCCACCAGGTCTCCAAGACACCGGCGGAATCTCGGGGACCGCCGAGAACGGTTGCGGACATCCTCATGCCCGCAACCCATTGGGACTCAAATTCTTATCGCCAGAAGTCGCGCGCCATCAACAAGTTAGAAAGACGCACCCTTAGAATTCGAATCCCTGCCTCACCGCCAATCCGGCTTCGCCGCATCGGCGCTCGGCTCGTCTTCAGGCACGCCGCGATCGCCTGCGGCGCTCGCGAGCGGGCACGAATCCCTGCCTCACCGCTGGGCTCCAAAGCTCTGCAAGCCGCGAAGCGTCTGAGGGCGTCCCGCCGGTCGCAGACCCTGAGCCTGTCGAAGGGCTCCTCCAGCGGTCGATCGCCGCATCCATCGCCGCCGGACTCGCTGGCTCGGCAGCCCGATCGTCTAGCCGCGGCGCGCGCCAAGCGAATCGGCAAGCCTGATCAGCGATACTCCAGTGAGTTCGCGACTCACGGAGCCGAGATGGCCAAAGTCCAGTCAATTCGCAGCAAGGCTGCGAAGCGCACCGCGTCGCCCTCGCTGGTGCACCAGTTCCTCATCGTGCTGAGCGGTACCGACCCGCTCGTGTGGCGGCGTATCCGAGTGCCCCAGAAGTACTCGTTCTGGGACCTGCACGTCGCTATCCAGGACGCCATGGGCTGGCTCGACTACCACCTTCACGAGTTCCGGCTGCTCGACGCCGATGAGCAGGCGGTCGTGTCGATCGGCATCCCGGACGACGACGAACCCGAGGCTCGGCCGGTCCTGCCCGGATGGGAAGTCCCCCTTTCCAGGTTCTTCGAGCGGCGGGCCTGGCACGCGCCGCCAGCCGTCTACGCGTACGACTTCGGCGACGACTGGGAACACGTGGTCGTGCACGAGGGGATGGAGCCGGCCGAGGCCGGGTTGTCGTACCCGCGCTGTGTGTCGGGCGCGCGCCGGTGCCCGCCAGAGGACTGCGGCGGCGTCCACGGCTTTGCGGAATTCCTGAAGACGATCGCGGACCCGACGCATCCGGAGCACGAGTCGATGTTGCAGTGGTCTGGCGGGGACTACGACGCAGAGGCCTTCACGCCCGAAGCGGTGATGTTCGACGACCCGAAGAAGCGCTGGAAGAAGGCGTTCGAGGAATAGCCTCAACGCAGGGAGCTGCATGGCTCCAGGGCCTTGCCATTCGGTATTCCAGAACGGCGGGGAGCGCCCGTCGATGGCCCAGGTGGCGGGAGATCTGTCGCTCAGTGCGTCCCAGGTGCATGCGTCGCTGAAGCGTCTCGTGCGATCTCGACTGCTCGACGCCCAGACCGGTCGCCCTCTGCTGAAGGCGGTCGAAGAGTTCCTCGTCCACGCAGTGAAATACGCATTCCCCGCCCAGCGTGGGGAACCGACCCGCGGTTTGCCGACCGCGCATGCGGCTGCGCCGCTGCGCCACCAGATCGTCAGTGCGGGCGAGCTGCCGCCTGTGTGGCCGGATCCCGATGGCGAGGTGCGCGGGGGCAGCTTCGAGCCACTGCACAGGGGCGTGCCAAATGCTGCTCGAAAGGACCACAGGCTCTACGAACTGCTAGCCCTCGTCGACGCGCTCCGGGATGGGCGTGTGCGTGAGCGGAAACTGGCTGAGAAGGCGCTGAGCGCGCTTCTTCGGAGCCTGTTGCGTGGCTGACCCAAACCGCGCGCTCTTCGAGTCGGTCGTGCGGCTACAGGCGCCCGTGCTCGAGAACTCAAGACCGGCACGCCGCAAGATCTCGGCGTCAGAAGGCGTTCTTGCGTTTAGGGGAGACCTGTCCGCAAGAATTCAGAAGGCTGGGTGTCTGGGACGAACTTCGCCAATCGCTGGTTAAGGCGGCGTAGTCTTCGGCGGCGCCGCCTACGACGTCGGCGCGTCCCCTGTAGTCTCGAGAATCATCTCGATCCAGAGTTCCAGCGTCAGGTCCTCGCGGTCCGGCCGGCCCAGTGTGGGCCGCAACTCGTCCCGGTAGCGGGACCGGAGCAGATCCGTGTCGAGCCCCGGGCCTCGCGCCAGGGCCAAGACGTCTTCACGATCGCGGTCGGTGTTGCGCGCCAGCTTGGCCAGCACCAGGTCGTGACACTCGAAGGCCAGCAGCCTCACGTGAGCCAGTCCCTCGACGTGCATGTCGATGAGCCGCGACTCGTAGTCGTCCGGCACCTCCGCGACGGTGACGACATCGATGTACGCGCGATGGCGCCGGTGCAGTGGGCTGCCCCTGCCGGCGCGCCGAGCGATCTCGGCGACCTCCGCACCGCGAACGTCGACGACGTCCACGTCGATCGTCGACCGAGTCACGCCGTAGTGCTCGGTGAGGACGAAACCGCCGAAGCAGTGCAGGTCACACGGGGACGAGAGTTCCTGGTCGAGCGCCTCGAAGAACGTGCGCCACGGTTCGTGCAGGACCTTACGCCGCATCGGGAATGTCTGCCACCGTCAGATTCGTCAATAAATTCCAGTGCGCGGCGTCGGGTGGGCGATGCTGCCGCAGCCACCGCCGCTCGGCATCCGACAGCCTGGCCCGGAAGGCGCCCTCGGCCGCAAGACGCGACCGCTCCAGCGCGGCGCGCGCGAACGTGAGCTGCGCCCGGGCTTCGGCCTGGCCATCGCGTTGCGCGGCCTCTGCCGCCAGCGACACCAGGAAGCCCAGGCGGTTCTGCAGGTCGTCGGCCTTGGCGTGGCGGACCAGCCACGTCCAGTCGAGGTCGGCGTGCGCGACCAGTACCCAGACGAGCGCCTCCACGACCCGGGCGTCGACATCCGGCGCGCGCAGACAGCGAAGGACCACTTCGGCGGGATTCCTGCGCTCGCGACGCCGTGGGCGATCCGCGAATCGCGCGTAGCCGAGCGCCGCGAGCGCTCGCGCGGCCCCGCCGGCGCCATAGGCGTCGCTGTCTGCTGAGGCCGGCAGGGTCGACGGCGCCATCCTGAGCAGGCGAGCCAGGGTGCCCGCCAGCGCTGCTGGTACGGGGCGTGCGCCCCGTTCGAGCAGGCAGACGTAACCCTGCGACACGCCCAGGCGCGTGGCGAGTTCGGCCTGCGTCCATTGACGGGCCGTCCGGGCGCGCTTCAGCTGCAGACTGGTCACGGATCGATTATTACATCATCTGTAATATCGATTGTGCGCGAATGACAGGCAGCCGATGCCCCGCCACGCGCCCCGCGGCGACGTTGTGCAGCGTCACGGCGCCACGAGCCACCCACCGAGACCGGATGCGACCGTGCACGCCGAAGGTCAGTGACGCGTTCGGTCCTGACAGCGACACCGGACCGAGTGCGCCTGCACCCCGCTGGTTGGCCGGCAGCTGGGCACAGGCAGCCGTCGAACCGGAATCGAGCCGGCGTCGCCTGACCGGTTCTATGATGGAGCCGCCGTGTTGAGACGCCTCGTCGATCTGGTGATCACGGCCGCGCGCCAGGCCGTTCCCGTGGGCGGCATCTTCGCGCTTGGCTGGCAACCGCAGGTGGCCGTGGCCGTCTACTGGATCGAAAGCGTGCTGCTCGCGGCGATCGCGGCGCTGCTGTGCGTGCGGCTGCGCGACAGCACGTCAGGACCGCCGCCTGCCGGGTCGCTCACCAGCGGTCTCAATCCGCGGGACGTGCTGGGGTTCCACTGGGGCAGCTTGACGATCTTCGGCGTGTTCTTCGCGGCGATTCTCTTCATCCTGACGATGAACGGTCGCATCGCGCCGATGAACTGGATCGAGTTGCGCGGCGCGGCCACCGGCATAGCGGTCGTGCTCGCCGCGGGTTTCGCGTTGGATTCCCTGCTGCTGCCGGATCCCACCGTCGCGGCGGTGCAGGCCCGCGTCGACGCCTGCCTGGCCCGGTGGGCGCTGATGTGGCTGCTGGGCTTCGGTGGCATCATCGCCATGGCGTTCACCGGACGGCCGGAGATCTTCTTCCAGTGGTTCGCGGTGCTGAAGCTGACCTGGGAGGGATGGGGGCTCATGGCCCGGACGTTCGGCTGGAAGTCGCTCAAGGAGCGCGCCGCGGCCGGCCGGGGCTGACTCGTCCGCGCGTTCCAGACCGAGTGGCTGGGTATCTGGGACGAACTTTGCAACTGGATGGTGACGGCGGAAGGTCCGGGTGGGAAACTGGCAGCTTGGATGTGTTGACAACGTGTATACATGGCACTAGTCTCGAACGACGACGGTTCGGGGCACCGAGCCAGGAGAGTCTCTGATGCCGACCGCGACAGTACGCACACGGGTCATCAACCTGCGCACCGACGAGGCGCGTCGTGCGCTCATCGACCGCGCGGCCGAGGCGCTGGGGAAGGATCGGACCGAGTTCATGCTCGATGCCGCCACCCGCGAAGCCCAGTCGGTCCTCCTGGATCGTCGCCTGTTTCATCTGGATGAGGCGGCGTTCCGGCGATTTTCGAAGGCGCTCGATGCGCCCCCAAAGGCCAGTTCGCGCCTGCGCAAGCTGCTCGCCACCCCCGCGCCCTGGGAGCGATGAGTCGCACGGTCAGCGCGCCGCACCCGCTCACCAGCGCGCACGACGTCTCAGCCTTCGATTGCGCAGTTCCCGAGCTGAACGACTGGCTCAGGCGCCGGGCGCTGCAGCACGACGCCGCGCGCGCCTCGCGGACGTTCGTGGTCACTGGTGACGGCCGCGTGGTGGGGTACTACGCGCTGGCCACCGGTGCGGTCGCTCACGCGATGGCCACGGGCAGGGTCCGGCGCAACATGCCGGAACCGATTCCGGTCATGGTGATTGCCCGGCTGGCCGTCGACCACGCATATCAGGGGACGGGCCTCGGTTCGGCCCTGCTCCGGGATGCGCTGCTGCGCACGCTCGCGGTCTCTGAGGCTGTGGGCATCCGCGCGGTGCTGCTGCACGCCATGTCGGACGAGGCGAAGCGCTTCTATCTGCACCACGGTTTCGCGGAATCACCGGTGGACCCGATGACGATGATGGTCCTTCTCGCCGATGTCGAAAAGGCCGTCCGCCCGTAACGCTGCCCCGAAAGCGATGACGACGGCCGTCGTGTCCACACACGTGCGCCAGCAGGTCGACCAGTGGGCCTCGCGGTGGGTCCCCGCGACGTCGCTCCTTCCGAAGTGATGGAGGGTGCACCATTCTATGGTTCACGAGGCGGGGAAGCGTACCGCCGCCGTGTCGAAACTCTACGCACTCGTCCGTCTACTCGGGCGAGGACACCGCACCCGACTCCAGGGAGACACCATGGCGAGACGTCCGACTCGAGCTTCTGCTCAGAACGCCGAAAGACTTCAGCGACGGAGTGCCTACGCGCCGGCTGCGGGGGCCGTCCAGATGTCTCAACGCGTCTTTGACGCCCGTCCCGATCGCGCAGATTTCCGCGACCTGCCTTATCGTCCGCCGCTGCGGTCACTGCCGCCCGTGTGGCCGACGCCCGCTGACCTCAAGCGCCTGCTTCCGTCCTACGTGAAGGCTGGCCTCGTGCTGGACCAGGGCACCGAAGGCGCGTGCACCGGTTTCGGGCTGGCCTGCGTGGCCAACTACCTGCTGTGGATGCGACGCGGCACAGCGCGTTCGAAGTTCGCGCCCGTCAGCCCGCGCATGCTCTACGAGCTGGCCAAGCACTACGACGAATGGCCGGGAGAGAAGTACGAGGGCTCGAGCTGCCGTGGCGCGCTCAAGGGCTGGCACAAGCACGGCGTGTGCGCGTCGAAGTACTGGCCGTATCCATTCAACCAGGCTGGAGAGGCAGTGTTCGTGCCGCCCGCGAAGGAGTGGAGTGCCGACGCACTGGCGAGAACGCTGGGCGTGTACTACCGCGTGGAGCGCTCGTCGGTCATCGACCTGCAGGCCGCCATCGTCAACATCGGCGCCGTGTACGTGTCGGCGCGGGTGCATGCCGGCTGGGACACGCTGGCAGGCTCGCGGGCGCGCCGCGCGCCAACCTCGCACAAGGAGGTGGCCGAGATTCCGATTCCGGCCAAGCTCGGCCCACTCGGCGGTCATGCCTTTGCCCTGGTGGGCTACGACGAACGAGGCTTCATCGTGCAGAACTCGTGGGGGGCGCGGTGGGGCTCCGGCGGATTCGCGCGGCTGACCTATGAAGACTGGGTGGCGCACGGCACGGACGCCTGGGCCTGCGCGCTCGGCGTGCCGGCCGTGGAGTCGAAGGCCCGCGCCCGAACCATCCGCTGGCACGTTCCGTCCGGCCGCGCACTGGTGACGCTCGACCGCGCGCAGGGATCACCCAACAACCCGAGCGACGATCCCTGGCCGTTCGACCACGAGTTCCTGTTCAAGGAGTACGAGCCGATCTCCACCGCCAGCGCCTACGAGCACACCCTGGTGACCGGCAACGACGGCGAGGTCGTGGTGCGCGACGTGACCAAAGGCGGTCCATCAGGAGCCGCTGATTGCGTGCGGGAACTGGCGCTCGAGTTGCCGCTGGCCTGGCTGAAGAAGCGGCCGGAAGCCACCGTGAAGCTCGCGCTCTA
Source organism: Luteitalea sp. (assembly GCF_022842525.1). NCBI lineage: Bacteria > Pseudomonadati > Acidobacteriota > Vicinamibacteria > Vicinamibacterales > Vicinamibacteraceae > Luteitalea > Luteitalea sp. The sequence continues at coordinate 7,152 of NZ_JALHPM010000103.1, read as the reverse complement.
CGCGCACGGCGGGCTCAATGCCGAGGACGGCGCGATCCAGCGCAATCGGGTGCTCGCGCCCTACTTCACGGCCAATGGCATCTACCCGCTGTTCGTGGCGTGGCGCACCGGCTTCGGCGAGACGATCGGCTCTCTCGTCGAAGACTGGCTGCGGAAGATTCCGGGCTTCGACACCGACCGAGCCACGGGATTCGGCGAGTGGCTGTCGGACCAGCGCGACCGGGCCATCGAGCTGGTGGCCAGACCTCTCGGGCGCGGCATCTGGGGGGAGATGCGCGAGAACGCCGAACGCTCCACCCGGGCGGGCCACGGCCTCGACCTGCTCGCCCGGAATCTCGACCAGTTGCGCGCCAGACTCGCCGCGCAGGGCAAGACGCTGGAGCTGCACCTCGCCGGGCATTCCGCCGGCGCCATTCTCCTCGGGCACTTGCTCGAGCGCGCCATGATGCCAGGAGCACCGACGCTGCCGAAAATCGGGACGTGCACGCTATTCGCACCGGCCTGCTCGGTGGGCTTCGCGAATCAGCATTACGGCGCGGCCGATGCTGCAGGGCTGCTCAAGCTGGAGAAGTTGTGGATCAACTGCCTGCAGGACAACATCGAGAAGCGCGATGCGCTGCCGAGCCCTGGCAAACCGATCTACGGAAAGTCGCTGTTGTACATGGTGTCACGCGCGCTTGACGACAGCCGCAAGATGCCGATTCTTGGGCTGGAGCGCGTGCACCTGCCGAAGTACGTGAACGACGACGATCAGTGGGCCGACAGCCGTCTCGCCGATGTCAAAGCGTGGCAGGCCATGTGGCTGGGGCGCGGCGGCAGTGCTCGCACGAACGTCATTCCAGACCAGGACGTGCCCTACACGCGCATCGGCGGCCGCACGCAGGCGACGCACGGGTCGTTCGACAACAACATCGCCGTGTGGACCACGACGCTCGAACGAATGTCGGGTCGTCAACTCGCGAAGCCGATGGAGTGGCTGGATTTCTAGGGCTCGAGCGGCCTGCAACGGCGGAAGACGCACTCGGCACGGCCCTGGCGGTGCGCCAGGACGCCTGCCTCGTGAATATGGCGTGCCCCTCCGTGCCGGCCCTGTGGCGTGGGCCGGCACGGTCGGCTGCAAGCCGCGCTACTTCACCCTGACGCGGATGCCATGCGCGTCGGCGCGCTCGATGCCGCTGGCGTCCACGTTCGAGATGGGCACGAGGCCGCGTACCTCCATGTCACGTCCGCCGGCCTTCAGCTTCATCACGAGCAGCCCGGGCGTTGAGCCCGTCGACGAATGCGGATCGCCACTGAGCGGCGTGGGCCCGCGCAGCGACCCGAAGAAGAACCTCCGGTCGGGCGATTCGCCGATGAGGTCCACCGTGGGGTCGGCGCTGAACGGCGAGATGAGGTCCACCGTGTTCACGCGCTCACCAGAGACGCTGTCGAAGACCTCGGCCACGTTGGCGCCGCGGTCGAAGATCCACGTGAACCGCTCGTCCTTCGTCACCGCGGGGCCGTGCGCATCGCGGTCGTGCGTCAGCTGGTCTTCGTAGAGCATCTGCAGCGCCGGCACGTTGGGCGGGTTGGACGCCTGGTAACCCGTCATGGGAAAGCGATACACCGCGAAGCCGTCGAGGTTGTTCGCCGTGCCGCCACCGCCGTCGGCAAACACCCACCCCTTCGCCTCGATGAAGCCGCAGCCGTTCGCGGGCACGGTCGCGGCGTCGTACTCACCCACGATCGCCATCGGCGTCGCCGCCCAGTCCACCATGAACATCCCGCCGCCGCGCAGGCTCACGAACGCGGGGCCGTTGTTGGAGGCCACGAAGGGGCAGATGGGCGCGGCGTCTGGACGCAGGCCCGCCGCCTGGCGCGGGAAGCCGTTCGGCGTGAGTCCATTGGCCAGGTCCACGGCATGCGACGGGTCGTAGGTGAACGTGTTGGTCGCATAGTCGGTGCGCACGCGCTCGAACCGCTTGCCGTTCTGGTTGGCGACGAGCAGGTACTGGTCGTCTTCCGTGGGCCAGCCGGCGTGCGCCTGTCGGGCGCCGCCCGCGCCCGCGGCCATGCGCAGGCACGCCAGGGGCGCGCGCGATACCGCGTTGTAGAACACCACGTGGCCGGACGCCACGAAGGCCAGGGCGGCGTGGGTGTTGGCCTTGTTGAAGACGATCATGTGCGGCCGCACCGGCGCCACCCCGGTGGCGCTCAGGCAGAGCGCCGTCGTCGCCCCGGCCAGATCGATGATTTCGGCAGGCGCGGCGGCGCCGGAGCCGACCTTCTCGAGGTCACGGCCGTTGAAGATGTGGATGGCACCGCCGTAGGCGAGGCCCCTGGAGTTGCTCTGGTCCACGAGCCACACTTCGTATTGCTTCGCCTTGTCCTTGCCGCCGTTCGTCGCCCCCGCGTGTGCAGCGGGTGGAGCGGCGGCGGCGAGAGCGGTCAGTACACAGGCAAGCCCGCGCAGGGCGTTTTCAATCGACATCGTCACGTTCCTCTCGTAGTGGGCGAGGGGCGAGCGGCATCCCGGCGCCAGTCGCTCCGCTACGATAAGCGCAAGCGGAGCCTGAATCGGCTCGCCGTGGCATCACCCGCCGCCCGCCATCACCCTGCGAACGCGCCAGCACGTCGACTGCTGAGCGCGGCACTACCCTGATTGAGTCGGCCGATGTCCGAGAAGCGGTAGAGCGCACCTCACATCGCCTGGCCGCCCGATTGCACCGCCATCCTCATTCACATGGGCCAGACGCACTGGCGGGAGGAGCAACGATGGTGGTGTCAATGTCGCGGTGGGTGATGGCGGGTGTGTTCGTCGTGGCGGGATCGATCGCGGCCGCGAGCGCGCAGACGCCGGTGGTGATGGCGCAGGGGCTCGATAACCCGCGCGGAATGGCGTTCGGGCCCGACGGCGCGATCTACGTCGCCGAGGCCGGGCGGGGCGGCACGAGCACGTTGTGCCTCGCCGTGCCCACGGGGCCAGGGCAGCGCTGCTACGGCCCGACCGGCGCGGTGACGCGTGTGCTCACCGGCACGCCGCTCCGGCAGGGGCGTGTGCTCGGCGGTCTGCCCTCGCTGGCCGTGCAGTCGGGCGCGGAAGCGGCCGGTCCGCACGATATCGACTTCGGCTTCGGTGCCGCCTTCATCACCGTGGGCTCGGGCGGGGATCCCGCCACGCTCCAGCCCTTCCGTCAGGCCGGCATTCCCTTCGGCAATCTGCTGCTCGTGAACTACACGGGGCAGATCACGCCGATCGTGGACGTGGCCGCGCATGAGACGGCCGCCAATCCCGATGGCGGTCTGCTCGACTCGAACCTCTACAGTCTCGAGATCACCAACACCCGTGGTCTCGTGACCGACGCCGGCGCGAATGCCCTGCTGCAGATCGCGCCCAACCTCAGCATCTCGACACTCGCGGTCTTTCCGGCGCGCACCGTGGCCGGCCCGGGGGGCAACGTGCAGATGCAGAGCGTGCCCACGGCGGTGGTCGAGGCCCTCGACGGCAGCATCTACGTGGGCGAGCTGACGGGCTTCCCCTTCCCGGTCGGCGGCGCCAACGTGTACCGCATTCCCGCTGGCGGCGGCACGCCCACGGTCGTGGCGACGGGCTTCACCAACATCATCGACATCGCGCTCGGACCCGACGGCGCGGCCTACGTGCTCGAGCACGACACCAACAGCCTGCTCACGGCCGGCAACATCGGCCGGCTCGTGAAGATCGGGCCGTTCGGCTTCCAGACGGAGCTGGCGGCCGGCCAGCTCGTCGACCCTGGCGCCCTGCTCATCGGTGCCGACAACGCCGTCTACGTGAGCGTGAACAGCAAGTCGGCGGGCACCGGCCAGGTCGTGCGTATCACGCAGTAGCGTACGCGTGTCATGGGTCGCCGGGGAATGCGATAGCATCGGCGCACGAGAACGGCTTCCGTGTTTCCCGACGACACCATGGACACCCCCGTCCCGTCCCCTGATCTTCATTCCCGCATCGAGCGCCGGCTGTGGCTGCTGCACCGCGGCGCCGACAAGGCCGAGGCCCGCATGAGCGCCAAGTTCGGGCGTCGCGAGTTCCGCGTCTATGTGAACGGCGAGCTGCTCTGGTCGCGCAACTACGCGATCGACGACACGGCGCGCTTCGACGCCGATGCCGCGGCGAAACACGCCGAGTTCCTGGGCCTGGGCTGGGCCGCCGCCGACGCCGCGCCCGAGGCGTAGGCGCGATGCACGCGCGCAATCGCTGTCGCGACGGCTACGACTTCGCGCGTCTCACCGCGGCCCATCCGCCGCTCACGCCGTTCGTCGTGCGCAGTCCGCGCGGCGATGCCACGATCGACTTCGCGGATCCGGCCGCTGTGCTGGCGCTCAATCAGGCGCTGCTCAAGGACGCCTACGGCGTGCAGTGGAGCCTCCCGGCCGGTGCGCTGTGTCCGCCCATTCCCGGACGCAGCGACTACGTGCACCACGTGGCGGATCTGCTCTCCGGCGGCGACGACACCGCGATTCCTCGCGGGCCTGACGTGCGCATCCTCGACATCGGCGCCGGCGCGAGCTGCATCTACCCGATCATCGGCGCCAGCGAGTACGGCTGGCGGTTCGTGGCCACGAACATCGACCAGGCCGCGCATCGCTGGGCGCGGCAGGTGGTGCGCATCAACCGGCCCATCGCGACGCTCATCGAAGGCCGATACCAGTCCGATCCGCGATCATGCTTCGCCAACGTGACGACGCCCGGCGAACGCTTCGCCGCGAGCATGTGCAATCCGCCGTTCCATGCGTCCGCGGAGGAGGCGGCCGCCGGCTCCGCGCGCAAGCGCCGCAACCTGAAGCTCGCGCCCGACGCCGCGGCCCTGAACTTCGGCGGTGAGGCGAATGAGCTCTGGTGCGACGGCGGCGAGGTGGGCTTCATCGAGCGGATGATCGCTGAGAGCGCCACACGTCCGCAGCTCTGTTTCTGGTTCACGACGCTGGTCTCGAAGAGCGCCCATCTGCCGCGCCTGCGGCGGGCGATCGCACGCGCGGAGGCCACCCACGTGCTCACGATCGACATGGCGCAGGGGCAGAAGCAGAGCCGTCTGCTGGCGTGGACCTTCATGCACGCCTGAACGGCGCCCGTCGCGGGGCCGCGCGTGCGTACGACCCGTCATTCCCGCGATAATGTCGGGATGATCGCCGATCCCGTGGCCGCGCTGCGCGACCTCGTCACTTGCCGCGTCTTCTTCGGCCATCAGTCCGTGGGCGCCAACGTGCTCGATGGCGTGCGCGACTGGCTGGCCGCGAGCGACCTCGTCTGGCCGATCGTGGAGGCACAGGCGGCGCCTCCTGCCGGCGGGGCGCTCATCCATGCCGCGGTTGGCCGCAACGGCCAGCCGCGGTCGAAATGTGAGGATTTCCGGCGGGCCCTCGACGCCGGCACGCTGGGGCACCTGGACGTCGCCGCGCTCAAGTTCTGCTACGTGGATGTCCAGACCGATGCGGACGCCGGGACGCTCGCCGAGGAGTACCGCGCCACGCTCGACGATCTGGCGCATCGCCATCCGGCGACGGTCATGATGCCGGTCACCGTGCCTCTGACACACGTCGACGGCGGGCTGGGGGTGTGGGCCCGCGAGGTCCTCGGGCGCCCCAACACCGCGAAACTGCAGAATCTCGCGCGGCAGGTCTTCAACGATCGCGTGCGGCAGGGCGCGGTGGCGTCGCCGCCCTTCGATCTGGCGCGCGCCGAATCGACGCGTCCTGACGGCACGGCCGAGGTGTTCACCTATCGTGGGCGTCGCGGCGAGAGCCTGGTGGCGGCCTACTCGGACGACGGGCGCCATCTGAACGCCGCCGGGCGCCGCACGGTGGCGGCGACGTTCCTGCAGGCGCTGGCCGCGGCGGTCAGCGCGTCCCGGCCGCGTCGCGCGGGTGCGCCTGACGGGCGCGCCTGAGGACGGTCCAGCTCGCGGTCTCCTGCCGGTCGGGATAGGCCGTCGACAGATACGCGCCGTAGGTTTCCAGCGCGAACGCCGTCGTGCGCGCCAGGGTCGCGTACCGCGGCACCAGCACCACGTCGACGTCGGCGAAGACGTCCGCGGCCGGCCGGGCCGCACCTTCCGCGAGGAACCAGAGCCAGCTGTTGCGTGGCGGCGGGAAGCCGAGCACGAACGGCAGGGCGTTGACCTGGTCGAGCACCAGGACGCGGACCGGCGCGCCGGCATCGAACAGACGCGCGGCGGCCAGCAGGCTCTGCACGTACTGGTGCTGACTCAGCGGATCGCGCAGCGGGGAGTCGCGCAGCGGGCTCAGCACCCGATGGGCACTGCCGGCCAGCGCGGCTTCGACGTCGCTCGGGTCGGCCGGCACGGTCAGCCCGCGCAGGTTCGTCTCCGCGATTCGAACGATCCGGTCGTCGCGGGTCGCCGCGCGGGCGTAGGCGGTGAGCGTCGCGGCGTGGCCGGTGACGGTGAGCAGCGGCCAGGCCATGACGGCCAGCAGCAGCGCGGGTGCTGGCCGTCCTGTGGCGCCGTCCGGCACGTGCAGCAGCGCGCGGTACAGCAGCCAGCAGGCCACGAGGGCCACCGGCATGTCACCGGCCTGGGCGTTCTGCGAGCGGACGACCGCGCCGAGCCCGATGATCACCACGCTCGCGACGACGGTGGCGCCATCGAGCCAGTGGCGCTGCCACAGCCAGGCCAGACAGCACGCCACCGCGGCGGTCAGGGCGAACTGCTCGCGGTTCGCCACGAGCGACAACAGGTGCGAGGTCAACTCGACTCGCGCGTAGCCGCCGGTGGCCGCCCCCCAGATGTCGGCCAGGTAGGCGTGGTTGTGCGGAAGCGCGGCATGGCCTGCGAGTGCTGCGAGGGCGGCGAGCCATGCGCGCCAGTGCCGGCGCATGTGCGGCATCAGCACCAGGCCCGCGAGCACGGCCGCGGCGCCAGCCACCGCGTAGGTGATCTTCAGATAGAAGAGGAAGGTCAGCAGCGTGGCGCCGAGCAGGGCCTCCGTCCATGGCCGGGCCATGCCCGGGCGGGGCGACGCGAACACGGCGAGGCAGAGGATCGTCAGTGCGCTCCAGCCCCAGCGGTTGTACGACATGGCCTGGGAATAGGCGTTCGGGGCGTCTCCGACGTTCGAGGGCAGCAGCACGAGCAGCGTCACCTGGAGCGCGAACAGCACGGCGGGCACCCGTGGCAG
>NZ_JALHPM010000102.1:0-24778 GCF_022842525.1 Luteitalea sp. | reverse complement strand
GCACCGCTGCGGCCGGGCGACGCTCGCGCCACCGCCGCGTGTCGAGCGCGGCCCGCGCCAGCGAGAGCAGGCGCTCGGTCGTCGTCGGCCAGTTCGCCTGTCGCGTACGGAAGGGCTGCGGCACACGCCGCAGCAGATGGGCTGCCACCCAGGTATCCAGGCCGGTGAGCGTGCCGCCGGCCTCGCGTGCGTAGCCGTCCACCACGGCGTCGGCGATCGCGAAGGCCTCGGCCATGGCCACCCGGTCGGTCACCGTGTCGGCCAGCACACTGGCCACCAGGCTCGCCAGGTCACTCATGGCCGCGCCACGCGCGACCTCATCCAGATCGATCAGGCCGACGCCCGAGGCGCCCAGCACGAGTTGTCCCTGATGGAGATCGCCGTGCACCAGCACCGGGCGGACCGGCGCCTTCAGGAGCACGCCGACGCGGGTCGCGAGATCGCGGGCCGCCAGGCCGAGTTCCGGCCGGACCACCGCGACCAGCGCCGCCGCCGCCTCGATCGCCTGGCGGTCGTCGCTCACACGACGCTCGGGCAGCCCCTCACCCGGCAGCGCATGGAGCGTGGCCAGCGCGCGTCCCACCTCCGCCGCCGCGCTCCCCGCCTCACCACGTCCGACGAAGTGCTCGAACGTGTCGCCCTCGATCCAGTCGGTGATGGACACGCCACGCCACTCGCGGCGGCCGAGCACGCGCTGCAGGCGGAGCAGCCGGGTCGATGGCGGCAATGACGGCCGAAGCGTCGTGCCGCGCGACTGCACGCGCACGACGGCCTCGGGTCGCCCCTCGACCATCAGGGATCCGACGAACCGCCGTTCGGGCTTGTACGACAGCGGTCGCAGGCCAGCCTCGGCCAGCCTCGGGCGCGAGGCCACGGCCCGCTGCAGCAGGTCACGCCGACGCGCGTCGTCGATGACGGACACGAGATCGCGGACCTTCTCGTCGTTCGGGAACGCCGACACGCCCACGCGGAGGTCCGGCAGCAGCATCCGGGAGAACCCGAGCACCGGATGGCAGACCACCCGACCGTCTGCCTTGCGCATCCGCGACTCGAAGGACGGGCCGTCGCCGGCAGCGTGGGCCTTCGCGTGCACGGACACGGTGAGACCGTCCACACGGACGTCGTAGGCCGCGAGGGCATTCGTCCCCGGCTTGTAGCGGAGGTAGCGTGGCGTGACCGCCTGCACGTCGCCGCCCTCGCAGGCGTCGCGCAGCAGTTCGAGCATCGCCGCTGCGTCGAGCACCAGGCCCAGCCCGGGGATGCCCGTGTCGCGGTGGACCAGCAGACGATCAGCCGGCGAGAGCATCGGCCACCTCCGTCCCGGCCACGTGCGCGCGCGATCCCCGCACGGCATGCAGCACATCGAAGCGACCGCGGTCGGCGAGCAGGTCCGCGGGAGCGCCCGCCTCGACGATGCGGCCCTGCTCGACCACCAGCACGACGTCGGCATCGAGCGCGAGTGACAGGTCGTGTGTGATGACGAAGGTGGTCCGCCCGCGCGAGACGTCGCGCAGCGCCCGGGTCACCAGACGCGCATGCTCATCGTCGAGGCCCGTGGTCGGCTCGTCGAGCACCAGGAAGGGGGTGCGGCACACGGCGGCGCGGGCCAGGGCGATGCGCTGACGCTGACCGACCGAGAGGGTCACGCCGCGTTCGCCGAGCACCGTGGCGTAGCCCTCGGGCAGCTCCGTCACGAAGTCGTGCGCACCGGCCAGTCGCGCCGCGGCCACGATCGCGTCGTCGGTCGCGCCCGCCGCGCCGTGGGCGATGTTGTTGCGCACGCTGGTCGCAAACAGGATGGTGTCCTGGACCATGAAGGTGATCTGCTGTCGCACCGATCCGACGGTCAGGGTGCGGATGTCGATGCCGTCCAGCAGCACGCGACCGCGCGTCGGGTCGTGGAAGCGCGCCAGGAGGCTGGCGATGGTCGATTTGCCGCTGCCGGACGACCCCACGATGGCGACGTACTGGCCAGGTGCGATGTCGAACTGCACACCGTCCAGCACCGCATGGCCCGGCTCGTACTCGAAGCCGACGGCCTCGAAGCGCACCGCGCCGCTGAAGGCGGGGGCCGCCACGGCATCCGGCGCATCCACGACGTCGGGCACGGTGTCGAGCAGGTCGGTGACGCGCTCGGCGGCGGCCGCCGCCTTCGCCAGGCGGCTCGAGTACTTGGCGAAGTCGCGCACCGGCTTGAAGGCGTTCTTCAGGTACGCCAGGAACACGATCAGATCGCCGGCCGACATCGCCTGTGACGACACGAGTCCGGCGCCGACGTACAGGACACCGGCGGTGGCCAGCGCCACCAGCACGTCGACCGTCCGCTCGAGACGAGCTTCGAGCCGCGTCACCTTGGCGCCATCGCCGTAGCTGCGCGCGTTCTGGGCACGGAACCCCTCGCCGAAGTCGTCCTCGAGGGCGAGCGCGCGGATGGTGCGGATGCCGCCGATCGACTCGGCGGTCTGGCGTGCGAGGGATCCCTCGCGGCGACGCTGCTCGCGCGCGCCCTGGCGGATGCGACGGCCGAGGCGCACCGTCGAGAGGGCGAACAGCGGCACCACCGCGGCAGCCACCAGTCCAAGCTGCCACTGCGTCACCAGCATCACCGTCAGCATCCCGATGAGGAGGGCGAGATTGCCGATGAGCGGCAGGAGCGCCGACACCAGCACGTCCTTGAGGAGGTTGACGTCCCCGATGACGCGCACCACGAGATCCCCACTGCCGGCACGCGCGTGGAACGTCAGCGAGAGCCGCTGCAGATGCGCGAAGAGCGTCGCGCGGATGTCGGTGATCACCCGGGTCCCCGCCAGCGAGAGTCCGACGGTCGACATGTAGGCGGCCGCCGCGCGGCCGCTCGCGATGACGACAACGGCCACCGCGGCCGCCACCACGATGCCGTGCGGACCGGCCCACGACGGCATGGCGAACGGCAGCGGTCGCCCCGGCGTGAGTACGTGATCGATGACGAACTTCAGGGGCCACGGCTCGATGAGCCTGAAGGCCACATCCGCGATCAGGGCGAAGGACGACGTGGCCAGCAGCGTCCGCTGCTGGCGCAACAGGGGCAGGAAGCGTCGCAGGCTGCGCCACAGCGACGGCGCCGCCACGGCGCGACGGTGACTACGCATGACGTCGCACCTCCTGCGCGCCCGTGTCGCGCGTCTCCGACATCGGGACGCGCGGCCCACCCGCGGCCTCGTCGGCGATCAGGCGGACACGCTGGACGACGCGCGCCCACGTGTGGTGCTGCAGCACGTGACGTCTGGCCGCGGCGCCGAGCCTGGCGCGACGATCGGGGTTGACGCACAACCGCATCAGGGCGTCGGCCAGGGCCGGCGCGTCCCCCGGCGCACACAGCAGCCCCGTGGTGTCGTGGCCGACGATGGCCGGCAGCTGACCGACCCCCGACGCCACCACCGGCAGGCCCGCCGCCATGTACTCGAAGACTTTCAGCGGCGAGAAGTAGCAGTCCTCGGCGTCGGCGTAGGGCGCCACGCCGAGATCCATCGCCGCCAGCCACGCCGGCACCTCGGCGGGCGCCACCGACCCCGCCCACACGATGGCATCGGCGAGTCCGGCGGTGCTGGCCTGTCGTTCGAGGGCCGCGCGCTCCGGTCCGTCCCCCACCACCAGCAGACGGCACGGCACATCCTGCCGCCGCATCAGGGCCAGCGCCTCGACGAGGACGTGCAGGCCATGCCAGGGCTTGAGCGTGCCGAGGAAGCCCACGGTCACGACGCCGGGCACGGCGGCCATCGCCCGCACGATCGTCCCCGCGAAGCGCTCGGGACGGACTGCGTTCGGCACCACATGGATGCGCGAGGCCGGCACTCCGATCGTGCCCAGCCACGACGCGAGCAGGTCGGACACCGGCAGCACGACCGTGGCTGCGTCGAAGGCACGCCGCACGATCGCATCGGCCTCGTCCCTCAACCGGAGCGCGCGATGGCGCTGCTGTTCCTCCAGCAGGGGCGCGTTCACCTCGAGCAGACCGACGACGCCGACGGCACGGGCGTACTCCATCGCCCCGCAGCTCCACAGCGCGTGGCGCTCGTAGATCGCATCGAAGCGTCCCTGCGCGGCGAGCGTGGCGTGGACGTGCTGATTGCGGGCGATGGCGCCCTGTTCGCGCGCCAGCACCTCGTCGTCGATGGCCCCACGCTCGACCCGCCAGACCGGCGGCGGCGTCAGCCGATGGACGGGAACACCCGCGAGGTCCGGTGGTGGGGTGCCGCCGATGCGGGCCGCGAACAGCTCGACCGCGATGCCTGCCTGTCGGCTGGCGCGGAGGAACTCCTGGACGTGCACCGAGCACCCCTTCTGCCCGAACACCGGTACGCCGTCGTCGGCGCAGACGTAGGCGAGGCGTCTCATGCCAGCACCGCCTCGCGCGCGGTCTCGACAGGTGCCGGCTGACCGAACAGGGAGAAGACGCGGGCGGCATTGCGGCGGGTGTCGAACTCCTGCTCGATCCGCTGACGGGCGTGACGGGCGATGCGGGCCGCCTCGTCGGGGTGACCGAGGATGTGCGCCAGGGTGTCGGCCAACGCCACGGCGTCGCCCTGCGGCACCACCCACCCGGTGTCGCCGTGCGTGATCACCTCGGGAATGCCCGTGACGTCGGTGGACACGCATGGCGTGCCGGAGGCCATGGCCTCGAGCAGCGTCGTCGGCAGTCCATCGCGGTTGCCGTCCTCGCCGACCAGGCAGGGCGCCGCGAAGACCGAGGCCGCCGCGATCGCCGCTGCCACCTCCCGCTGGGGCCGGGCACCGAGCATGCGCACGCGGTCCTCGAGTCCGTGGGTCCGCACTCGCGCGCGCAGGTCGTCCTCGCGCTCGCCCGTCCCGATCAGGTCACAGGTGAAACGGACACCGCGATGCAGGAGCACGGCGCAGGCATCGACGAGCACGCCGAAGCCCTTCTTCTCGACCAGCCGCCCCACGGCGACGATGTGCCCCGGGGTGCGGGTCTCACCCACCGGAAAGCGTTCGAGGTCGAGCCCGTTGTAGACGCGCACCACGCGCCGCGCGTCGGCGCCGAACGTCTCGCGCAGATAGGCGAGGTTGAACTCGCTGACGGTGACCACGGCGGCCGCATCCGCGAGCTTGCGAGCGAGGTCGTCGTGCTGCACGCTCTCGTGGAAGATGTCCTTGGCGTGGGCGGTGAACGAGTAGGTGATGCCGGTCAGCCGCGCCGCCAGGCGCGCCACGGTGGCCGGCAGCGTGGCGAAGTGCGCATGCAGGTGCGTCAGTCCACGCTCACGGACCAGCAGCGCGAGCTGCACCGCCTGGTACACGTCGCGGGCATCCGCCCCCTGGAGGTCGCCGAGCCGCGACCACAGGCCGGGCCAGGCCCGCGCCGCCTGCTCGATGGCCGCCCACAGATCCGCGGCGCGTGCGCCCTCGAAGGCGAGGTAGTGGACCGGCGCCCGCACCAGCGCCAACGTGTCCTGGAAGTGCGTGTCGCACGGGGGCCGCAGCGAGATGATCTCGAGGGACGCCCCCGCCGCCTCGTGCGCGAGCACCTCGGTGACGATGAACGTCTCGGAATAGCGGGGATACCGCTTGACGACGTACCCGACGCGCGGGTGATCAGCAGGACACATTGAGGGCACTCCGGGAAACGGACACGGACGGCGTGACTGGCATGGGCACGGGCACACCGAGCGGCACCGGCACGATGACGGGCGGCGTCAGGAGATCGCGCAGCAGCTGCGGGATGCGGCGCAGTCCATCGAGGTCGAGCCGATGGCTCGAGCGTCGACGCGAGTGCCGTCCGGCCAGCCAGCTGGTGATGGCGCGCGGCGTCAGGTCGGTCGGCAACAGCAGGTCCACCAGGCCGAGATCGCGCAGCCGTGTGGCTCGCACCAGCTGCTCGAGTCGCGGCGCCACGCGCGGCACGACCAGCGCCGGCGTGCTGTACGACAGCACCTCGTTGACGGTGTTGTAGCCGCCCATGCAGACGACGGCCTCGGCCCTGGCCAGCAGGGCCGTCGGCTCGTCGAGGAATGTGTGCACGATCAGTGACGGATCGGTGGCGGCGAGCTGCTCGATGGCACGTCGCTGCTCGAGGGGCATGAACGGGCCGGTCACGAGCACGCGCTGCAGGCCGTCCGGCATGCGGGCATGGGCAAAGGCCTCGGCGACCTCGAAGCCATCCTGCCCGCCACCGACGAGACAGAGCACGAAGGGGCCCTCCGGCACGTGGGTCTGCGCCGGCTGCTCGGGCCGCGTGCGATCGAGATAGCCGACGTAGTGGGCCTTGGCGGCCACTTCCGGTCCGAGGTCGTACTCGACGACGGGGTCGAGCAGCGTGGGGTCGCCGTAGATCCAGACGGCGTCGTACCAGGCGGCGATGGCCGACCGATTGCCGCGCGCCGCCCACTCCTTGCGGACCGAGGCCGCATCGTCCAGCACGTCACGCAGGCCCAGCACGCAGCGCGTCCGGCCCTCCCGGCGCAGCCGCACGAGGCTGCGTTCGAGTTCGCCACAGGCCCCGCGCGGCACGTTGTCGACGATCAGCACGTCGGGGCGGAACGACGCCAGCACGCTGTCGATGGTGCGGGCGCGCAGATCGATGAGGTCGCGCAGCGAGACGTCGAGGGAGCGGGCGTCGTATTGCCCATCGAGTTCCTTGCGCAGCCCCGGCAGCGTGATGCAGTCCACCCCGCGCGGCATGGCCAGCGCACCCGCCTCGCGGGCGCCGCAGACCAGCAGCGTCGACGCGTGGAAGTCGGCTTCGGCGACCCCGCCGGCGATGGCGAGATTGCGGCGAACGTGCCCCAATCCCATCGTGTCGTGCGAGTACAGAACGATGCGGGCGGCCGGAGCGAGCTGGGGGCCTGGACGCGTGGACGCGTCCCGCAGGTGAGCCATCGGTTGTCCTCCTGCCCGCTAAGGGCAGGAGGAGCGCGCGATGATATAGGGCGTGTAACTTTCTTGTGACGCGCGGGCGACGAGCCGTCAGCGCAGGCGGGTCGCGAGGGCGTTGGTGCCCGCCGTCCACGTCGTGCCGCCGCCGTCGCTGTACATGGATCGTTCGACCACCAGCGGGGCCGGCGTGGTGCCGAGGCTTTCGACGAGGGTCGCAAAGCGTCGCCCGATGGCCGCCGGGAATTCCGCGGCGATCGCCACGTTGAAGCGGCTGCTGGCCGCAATCGGGAAGTCGCGGGCCAGCGTGCCGCCGTCCTCGAAGTGCAGGGTGACGCGGGCCACACCCGCCCGGGACGAGGGATTGGCCAGCAGCACGTAGGTCTGCGTGCGGGACGGCCCCCCTTCCTCGCCATCGGCGAGGGCCCACGCCGTGCCGGTGGTGGTTGCCCCCGTGCTGACGTGCGATTCCTGCCAGCGCCCCTGAGGCCACCACATCGCGCGCTCGACGACCACGGGCACGCCATTGCGCGACGTGACCCGGGTCGAGACCGCCGTGTCGGCCAGCCGCGGGTCTTCCTGGTCGATCCAGATGGTCAGGCGACTGCGGGCCGCGACGGCGTAGCTGCGTTGGACGGTGCCGCCGTCGGGCAGCAGGTACGTGACGTCGATGTCCGCGGCGGTCTCGCCCGGATTGCCCACCAGCACGAACGTGTCGAAGTAGGGCCCCGTGGCGCCTTCGGCCAGGAACCACTCGAGCGCCGGGGCAGCGACGGCCGCGCCGCCGTGGCCGGCGGCGAACAACTGCCCGCCGGTGTTGGCGTACATCGCACGCTCGGCCAGGATCGGCACGCCGTTGACCGAGCGCACGACCCCCGACACCTCGGCCCTCTCGAGGCCGGCGATCAGGTTGACCCACACGGTCTGCCGCGACGCCTTCGGCACGAGCGTGCGATACACCACCGGTGGCAGCGGGGACGGCCGCAGGAAGGTGATCTCGACGTCGGCATCGGCCGCGCCGGGGTTCTGCAACAGGTAGAACAAGCCGAAGTCGCCGGTGGTCGCGCCCTCGGCGAGATACCACTCGAGGCCGGGTGGGGTGGTGATGGCGTGCTCGGCGTGACTGCCGTACATGCTGTCGTCCCACGACATCGTCCGGTCGACGACCACGGGGACATCCGATTCCATCGACGTCGAGAACTCGGCGTCGACCAGTGCGGGGACGTCGCGCGCCGTCAGCGTGGCGCGACGGCCGGCGGGCAGCGCGATGTTGCGGACCACTTCGCCACCGATGCCGCGCTGGAAGCGGAGTTGCACCTGCGCTGGCGTGGTGCCGGGGTTGAAGAGGGCCAACCGGACGCTGAACAGGGCATTGACGGCGCCTTCGGGCAGGTAGGAGCGGTGGCGGCCGCGCGGGTGCGTCCCGGCGAGGTACTCCTGCTTGTTCGTCCGCCCATCGCCATCGTCATCGTCATCGTCGTCGCTGTCGTCGCGCGGGTCGAGACCGTACTCGACCTCGAAGCCGTTGCGCATGCCGTCGCCGTCCTCGTCGCCGTCGGGCGGCAGGATGCTGCCGCCGACGGTGAAGGCCCGCACGAACCGGACGGCCTGCTGGACGTCGAGTCGCCCGCTGCCGAGGTCCTGGCCGATGGGGATGGCTTGGCGCAGGGCCTCGCGCGCCAGTTCTTCGCGGGCTTCCAGATCGCCGGCGGCCGTGGCCGCCGGCATCGCGGCCATGACGAGGGCCCCGGCGCCGGCGGCGATCCCCGTGCTGAAGGAGGTGCCCCACGCGGCCGCGAACACGCCCGCCGGGAAGGTGGTGACGACGCCTTCGCCGGGTGCGGCGATGCGCACGCTGCTGCCGAAGTTGGAGAACACGCTCCGCTGATCGAGGTCGCCCGTGGAGCCGACGCCGACCGCGTCCGACCACGCCGCCGGATAGAGGACGAGCTTGCGCCCGTTGTTGCCCGACGAGGCCACCGACAGCACGCCGCGGGCCTGCGCGTACTTGAGGGCACGACGGAGCTCGTCGGATTCCTCGGTCATCGTGAAGCTGAGGTTGATGACCGTGGCGCCGTGATCCACGGCGTAGTACACGGCGCGGACCAGGTCGGACATGGTCGACGTGCCGTCGGCGTTGAAGGCCTTGAGCGGCATGATCCGGGCCTGCGGAGCCACGAGGCGCACCAGGCCCGCCACCATCGTGCCGTGGCCGAACGCGCGCGGGAACGTGCGCCCCGCCAACTGGCTGGCGCGGTCGCCTTCGAGGATGGCAGCCGTGCTCTGGTTGAGCGAGACCACCTGATCGCGCTCGAGGATGGCGGCCGTGGACTGCTCGAGGATGGCCGCCGTGGACTGATCGAGATCGGCCAGTTCGGAGGGCAGCCCCGCCTGGTCGCGAGTGAAGTCGTAGCCCGGGACGAGGGCATCGCGCAGCACCGGGTGATTCGGATCGATGCCGGTGTCGATCACCGCCACGGTGACGCCCGCGCCCGTGGTGAGGGCCTGGGCACCGGCGAGGTTGATGACGCGGGTGGCGGGTTGCTCGACGTATCGATTCCAGACCTGCAGCCCCTGGAACGGCACGAGGGTCCGGGACGGCAGGGCCTCGAGGATGGCCGCCGTGGATTGCTGCAGCGACACGTCCGGAGGAATCTCCGGCAGGTCGAGGGCGCGGTTGCGTTCGATGCCGATGGCGCGGACGTCCGCGCCGACTTCGGCTTCGACCTCGTCATCGGTCCGGTCGTCGTCGATCTCGACCCGGTAGAGTTCGCCGGGGCGGACCTCGCGGACGATGGTCAGGCGATAGCGGGCGGCGAGGGCGTCGGCCTCGGCGCGTGAGGTGACACGCAGCAGGAACTGGTCGTCGTCGGCACGGGCGTCGAGCGGCGACGTCCAGGCGAGCAGGACGAGCAGGAGCCGCCAGCAGGCGCGGCGCAGGCGGGCACGGACGGGTGTGGGCCTCATGACGGATCCGGGGCCGTCGGCAGCAGCCGGGCGAGCGGCAGTTCGACACGACGCGTGCCGGCCTCCACCACGACCTGCAGGCGGAGCTGGCGGACGGCGTCGCAGGTCAGCTCGAACTCGCCGTGCGCGTTGGTCTCGGTGCGTTCGAGCACGCGGCCGTTGACCGTGGCGAGCACGGGTAGCGTGGCGACGTCGCGGGCGGCTTCACGGGCGGTGATCTGGCCGATGATGGCGCAGGTCGCGTCGCCGCCTTCGTCCTCGACCCGCACCGTGACGGCGTAGGGGCCAGCGTGGAACACGGCCTGGCGCTGGTCCTGCGCGGCAGCCGACCGCAGGCCGGCCAGGGCGGGCTGCAAGCCGCCCTGGATCAGCTGTCCGAGCCAGTGCGGCAGCGAAGAGACGGGATCCGGCGCGGTGCCGGCGATGGCGAACGCCCGCTGCATGGCCGCGCGGCCGGGGACTTCCGTCTCGTCCCGACTGGCCACCGTGGCGAGGCGGGTGAGCGCGGCGAGATCGGCCTGGCAGGCGGCACAGTCGGCCACGTGGGCCTCCACGCGCGCCCGATCGGTCTCGGAGCCGAGACCGCGGGCGTGGTCGGTCAGGGTGGCGACATCACAGGACGAGCGTCGGGACATGGGCATGGGGTTCGGGCCTGGTGAGCCCCCTCGGTTACTGAAGGGGGTGCCTGCCGGCGTTTGATATAGGGGTCGGAGCCCGATGCGCGGATGGGCCCGCCGCGGGGTGGCCGAGCAACACGAAGGGGGCCCAGTAGAAGGGGTCGGGCGCCTGCTGTCGAGCGGCGAGCATGGCGGCCCGGAGGGCCTCGGCCGCGCCCTCCCCGGCCACCATCCGCCGGAACACCTCGACCATCATCGACGCCGCGGTGTCGTCGTGGACGTCCCAGAGCGAGACCAGGACGGCGCGGGCCCCTGCCGACAACAGGGCGCGGGTCAACCCGAGCAGTTCGTCGCCGCCGACCGTCACGCTCAGGCCGGTCCCGCAGCCGCTCAGGCTGACCAGGTCGGCCGAGAGGGACAGGGCGGCCAGATCCAGGACGCGCAGGTCGCCGTCGGCGAGGCGGATGGACGAGAACAGCGGGTTGTCCTGCCGGAAGCGGCCGTGGGTCGCCACGTGGACGTACCGGGCGCCGGGGGCATGGGTCTCGAGGAAGGCGCGCGTGGCGTCGGCGCCCATCGCCATCTGGACGTCTGGCAGCAGGGCGGCCAGGGCCTCGGCCTCGCGGCCGATGGCCGGGGCCAGGGCGTCGGGGACGCCGAGCACCACGGCCCGGGCGTCGCCCTGGGCAGGAGACGCTCCGGCGTGGACGTACACGCTCGCGCTCGGGGCGTACGAGACCACATGGGTGTCGATCAACGCCTGCCCGTCCGTGCCGAGGGCGTGGAAGGGCAGCGCGTGCAGGACGTCGTGGGGCACGATCACCAACCGCGACGCGCGGGCCAGGGACGCGTGCAGGGGCGCCAGCAGCCGCGCATGGAACCAGGCCAGATGATCGCGGAGCGCGGGCGATGGCGGCGACGAGGCCGGCCACCCCTGCGCGCTGCGCACGGCGGCATTGCCCAGCTGGAAGCGCAGCAGCCGCATGCGGCGACGGAGATCACCCACCGTGCCGAGCGGCACGAGCCTGGTGCCCACGCGGTCGATCACGAGCGCGTGCAGCACGCCGCGCACCTCGTGGTACTCGAGCACCGTGGTGTCCTCGGCCAGCGAGGCCTGCAGACGGTCGAGGGCGATCGTGCCCTCGAGCGCCGCGCTGCCATCGCTCGCCTCGAGCGCCGCGGACAACCAGGAGACACGCGCCCGGAGCTCGCGCGCGCGCGCCCGCAGCGCCAGCAGCCGGTGCTGATCCGGCCGGTCCTGGCCCGACTCGTCGCGCAGCTGGCGCGACACGGCATGGAGGTCGGCGGCAGCGGCCCGCACGTCGGCGGCAGGCCCCGTGGCCCCGTCGGAGACCGAGGCGGCCGCACCGAGCAGCGCCATCTGCTCGGCCAGCGCCCGCGACTTGGCCTGTTCGACCAGCGTGAAGATCGCGTGCACGTCCAGCGGTCCCGGTTGCGCGGCCGTCAGCGCCATGAGGCTCTCGAAGACCACCCGCTTGTCTTCGAGAAAGGCCACCTTGAGTTCGTCGTGGTCGAGGTGACGACGCAGCCCTTCGATGGCGCGGTGGGCTTCGCGGTACGCGTCGAGGGCACCTGACGGATCACCCTGCCGTTCGCGGACCTGGCCGAGCACCACGTGGACCCGTTGCGCGAGTGCCGGCGACTCGACGTCTGGCAGCACCTCCAGGGCGCGGCCGATGGCGGCAGCCGCAGCCGCCGTGTCGTCGGCGCGCAGCGCGAGGCGGGCCAGCAGGACGTCGCACGACGCGGTCCGGGCCGTGAGCGGCGTGGTGGCGAACTGCCTCCGGGCCGAGAGGCACAGGGCCTGGGCCTCGGCCGGCGCCCCGTGTTCGAGCAGCGCCGCCTTGAAGAGGTCGATCTGGGCCGGCCAGATGGCGTTGGCTTCGGCCACGAAGCAGGCCCGGGCCTCGTCGAACAGACCGAGCGCCTCAGCCAGGCGTCCCCGGTGGCCGGCCGCCAGGGCGAGCGTCGTGCGGGCCTTCGATGCCTCGTACTGCATGTGGAGGGTATCGAACTGCCGGGCCGCGCGGGCCGCCATCGCCGCCCCTTCCGGCACGAGGTTGATCTCGAGATACAGCTCGGATTCGTCGAGATCGCACAAGGCGGCGTGGTAGGGGTCGGCCTGTGCGCTGGCCAGCCCCCTGGCACGGGCGTACAGATCGATCGCCGTGGCGTACTCGCCCCGCATGTAGTGGAGGTACGCGATGTTGTAGTCGACCTCGGCGAGCAGACGCGTCAGGCCGTGCGCCTCGCACCACCCGCGCGCCTCCTGATAGGTGGCATAGGCCGCGTCGAACTGCTGCAGCGTGATCTGACAGACGGCGATGTTGCGCAGGGCGATGGCCGCATCGTGGTCACCGCCGGTGGCCCGGAACGTGGCGAGGGCGCGGGTGTAGTGGTCGAGCGCCTCGGCGAAGCGGTCCTGCCGATGGAGCACGTTGCCGACGTTGCTGTCGAGGCGCGCCAGGCGCAGGGCATCGCCGGCAGCGGCGAAGGTCGCGCGCGCCCGCGCCGCCCAGTCGAGGGCCTGCTCGTAGCGGGCGAGATAGATCAGGGTCTGCAGCGCGCCGCTGCGCGTGATGGCGTCCTCGAGGGGGCTGCCGGCCAGGTCGAACGCCGCGATGGCCTCGGTGTAGGACTCGAGGGCGACCGCGGACTCGCCTCGCAGGGCGGCCACATGGCCCATGGCCCGGGCGCCGCGTCCCCGGGCATGCGGATCGTCGAGCAGGCGAGCCGTGGCGGCCGCGGCCTGCGCCAGGCGGGCGGCCTGCGCGAGATCGGTCCGCGCGATGCGAATCGAGGCGTCCGCCAGGTGCTCGACGGTGCGACGGGTGCGCAGGTCGGGCGACGCGTCGAGCCACGCCGCCAGGCGCCGCGCGCTCACCCCCTGGGAGGCCCGTGCGATCACCCCCTCCAGCGACACGACGTCGCCGGGCACGACGCCGGCCCCCGGCGTCACGCCCCCGAGACCCCGGACGCGCGCAGGGCCTGCTGCAGCTTCTTCAGGCACCGGCCGCGGATGAAGCCGAGCGAGCCCACGGCGAGCCCGAAGTGTCGGGCCACGTCCTTGTAGGACATGGGCGGTTGCTCGAAGAACAGGATGCGCACGAGTTCGCGACACCGCGGCGCCAGCGTGCGCACGGCCTCCCTCACGAGCTGATCGCGCTCGACCTCCTCGAGCACGTCGCGATCGGTGGTCGACAGCGCGACCGGGTCGGCGTCCTCGACGTCCACGGCATGGCCGCGGCGCGTCCGCTTCTGCTTCCAGTCGAGGGAGGCATGGGACGCCACCGTGATCAGCCACGACCGCAGGCTCTCCACCTTCCGCAGGCGCGGCAACGCGTGGTGCAGCTCGAGGCAGACGGCCTGGAAGATGTCCTCGGCGTCCTCCTGGGTGGCCTGATACCGGCGCGGAATGGCGTAGATCAGGCGCGCGTACCGTTCGATCAGCGCCGTCCAGGCGGCCTGCTGGCCCGCGAGGCAGGCTTCCACCAGACGGGCGTCGGTCCACGCGTCCTCGACGCGCGTGAGACGCGCCGGGGACGGCGCCCGCCGGGCCGCCGGTGCCACAGGGTCGAGGGGTTCACTCATGGCCGGTGGGCATTCTGGCAGAGCTCGGACGCAGAGAACACTCGACCAAAGTGCCAGCCCGACCATGAGGACGGGATGAGAACGGTATACATTCCCACATGCGCTCACGCACCCTGCTCGGCCTCGGGACGATCCTCCTGCTGTCGCTCTCGTCCGTGTCGTCACCGATGCGCGCGCAGGCGCCGACCGCCCCGTCACCGCCGCAGCGCCCGCCCACAGCCGACGCGTCGGGCCGCGGGCAGGCCCCCCAGGACGCCCCGCCCGCCGACGCGCAGCCGACGTTCCGCGTCGAAGCCAACTTCGTCCGCGTCGATGTCTATCCCACCAACGCCAAGGGGGAGCCCATCACCGACCTGACGGCCGAGGATTTCGAGGTGCTCGAGGACAACACGGCGCAGACGGTGACGCAGTTCGAGCGCGTCGCGCTCTCGACGACCACGGCGCGCGAGGAGCGCCGCGATCCGGTGAGCGCCGACGACGGCCGTCGTCAGGCGGCCGACCCGAGACGGCGCGTGTTCGTGGTGTTTCTCGACACGTGGCACACGACGTTCGAGGGCGCGGTCCGCGCCCGCAAGCCCCTGGTGACGATGCTCGAGCGCCTGATCGGGCCCGAGGATCTGTTCGCGGTGATGACGCCGGACATGGACCCGCGCCAGATCACCTTCGCTCGCCGGACCGAGACCATCGACGCCATGCTGACGACGCAGACGCGCTGGGGCATGCGCGACAGCATCATGCGGGTGCACCCCGAGGAGCAGCAGCTCGAGATGTGCTTCCCCGAAGGCATGCCGCCGCGCGGCTGCGGAGGCGGGGCCCAGTCGCCGCAGGCGCTGGCGGCATTGCGCAACGCCAACAACGGCATCGCCTCGCAGCTGATTCGCCGGCGACGCGAGAACGAAGTCCTCGATGCGCTGGAGGGACTCGTCCGCTACCTCGGCGGCGTGCGCGAGGAGCGCAAGGCGCTGATCACGGTGACCAGCGGCTATCAGATGTTCGAACCCAAGCCGGATCTGCTGCGCCGGGAGGACTGCGCGGACCCGCCCTCGATCGGCACACCGGGGACCGGGCCCGACGGCCGCATCACCAACAACCCGGGCCGGGTGCAGGCCGGTCCGGTCGGCATGATGACCTCGGCCGACTGCATGAGTACGGCGATGAAGTACGCCATGCTCAACAACCGGCAGCGTTTCATCGGCCTGACGCAGGAAGCCAACCGCTACAACGTGTCGTTCTACCCGTTCGACGCGCGCGGTCTCGCCGCGTTCGACTCGAGCATGGGGGATCGCGACGAGCGGATGGTGGCGGATCGGGGCGAGTGGTACAACCGGCAGTCCGGGACGTTGCCGGGCACGATGATGGGCGATCAGGCGTCGCTGAACGTCCGCCTCGACTCGCTGCGCCTGCTGGCCGACAACACCGACGGCCTCGCCGTCATCAACACCAACGACCTCGATGGCGGCGCCGCGCGCATCGTCCGCGACCTGTCGTCGTACTACCTGCTCGGCTACTACTCGGGCAACGAGCAGCTCGATGGCAAGTGGCGGACGATCAAGGTGCGCGTCAAGCGTCCGGGCGTCCAGGTCCGCGCCCGCAAGGGCTACCGCGCGCTCCGGGCCGAGGACATGGCGGTGCTCAGCGCGTCGGCCCGCGCCAACGCGGCCGGCGGTGCCGGCGAGGCCGCCGCGAGTTCGGAGAGCACGATGCTCGCCTCGGCGCTCGGGTCGGTGGGTGGCATTCGCGACGGCCAGCCCTGGCGCAGTCGCGCCGCGTATTTCTTCCACGCCGGGGCCGGCGCCGCGGCGCGCACCGGTCGGGTGTGGGTGACCGCGGATCTCGATGCGTCGACGATGCGTGACGCGTCCGTGGCGCAGGGCGGCACCCTCAGCGTGACGGTGACGACCGACAAGGGGGTGACCATCGCCCAGGGTGACGTGCCGCTGGCCGCGGGCGCGCGCAGCGCCTCCACGGAACTGGCCACGACCACGGCACCGCTGGGCGCCGGCGATCTCCTCGTGCGGCTGCGCTTCACGCCCACCACGGGATCCCTCCCGCTCACGGACACGGCGCGACTCGGCCCCCCCCCCCCCCCAGCCCCGGTGGGGGCCCCCCGCCTCTCGCGCGCGAGCCCGATGACACGGCAGAAGTTCGTGCCGACCGCCGATCCCCGCTATCGGCGGAACGAGAAGGTGCGGGTCGAGGTGCCGATCGCCTCAGGCGCCACGGCCGTGCGGGCCGACCTGCTCGACCAGACCGGCAAGGTGATGGCCGCCATCCCGGTCGCCACCGCGCTGGTGGCGCCCGACGACGCCGGGATCGGCTGGGCCACGGCCGATGTCGGCCTGGTCCCGCTCGGGGCCGGCGACTACATCGTGCGGGTCGAGGTCACCCATACGGAGGGCACCGAGCGCAGCTTCACCGGGTTCCGCGTGGTGCCGTAGACGGGAAAGGACGGAGGACCGAGGAATGAGGACGGAGGTAGGACTGAGGTGCAAGGTGCGAGGTGTGAGGTGTGAGGTGTGAGGTGTGAGGACTGTGCCGCTCACCCACTTCCCCTCCCTCCTCGCCCCTCCGTCCTACCTCAGTCCTCCCTCCTCTTTCCTCCGTCCTCTCTCGTGATCGATCCATCCCCTTGGTGAAGGCGACGTGATTTCTCCGGAACGTTGAATCGTCCGGAGGACCCGCTCGCCCTCGCGGGCGAGACGTCGGTCCGGCCGCGGGTCGATTCGTCCGCGTCGGCCTCCGCTCGACCCCTGCACAACCTCCGACGGGCACCGGCGCGGGATGAGTCGTCACGCACGGCCGCTATGGGGCCCGGCGCGGCGCGCGGGTTGCTCTTCGTCCCGCCCGTCATGCGCGCCAAGCGCAGGGCGGGCGACTGTCGTGCCGACTCGCGGGTGCGAGCGCGGCAGTGAACAGTCGCCGTGCGCGGCCATCGATGGCCGCAGGAAGGGACGACATGCGTTTCGCCGGCAGTTGCCTTGCCGCCGCGGCCGCCGTGCTGCTGCTGCTCCCCCGCCCCGTGGGCGCCCAGGAGCGCTTCGGCGGGCTGACAGGGACGGTCACCGACACCAGTGGCGCCGTGCTTCCGGGCACCACGGTCACCATCACCAACAAGGGCTCGGGTGCGGTCCGCGCCACGGTCACCAACGGTGAGGGGCTCTACGCCGTTCAGGACCTCGACCCCGGCCGCTATGCCGTCGGCATCGCGCTCTCGGGCTTTGCGACGGTCGAATTCAGCGAGGTCGCGGTCACGCTCGGCAAGACGATCAAGCTGGACGCCCAGCTGAAGGTCGGCGACATCACCGAGGTGGTCCAGGTCTCGGGCGCGCCGCAGGACATCGACGTCCGCAGCACGCTCGTCGCGCACAACGTGCGCGAAGAGGAGATCGACCGGCTGCCGAAGGGCCGCAGCTTCCAGTCCATCGCCCTGACCGCGCCGTCGGTCAACGCCGGCGAGATCGAGGGTGGCTTCCAGGTCAATGGCGCCAGCGGCGCCGAGAACGCCTTCACGGTCGATGGCGTGGTGACCAACAGCCTGGTCGACGGTCGCTCGCGCCAGAACACGGTGTTCGAATTCCTGCAGGAAGTGCAGGTCAAGACCGCCGGGATCGGCGCCGAGTACGGTGGCGCGCTTGGCGGCGTGATCAGCGCGGTGACCAAGTCCGGTGGCAACACGTTCCGCGGCGAGGCGCACTACTACTACGAGGGATCGCCGCTCGGCGCCGGCCCCGTCAAGCGGCTGGTGCTCGACCCGTCGGACGACCAGACGGTGAGCTACGTGCAGGACAGCGAGCAGCCCGATCACCGGAACGAGATCGGCGGCTCGATCGGCGGCCCGATCCTGCGCGATCGCCTGTTCTTCTTCGCGTCGTACTCGCCGCGGTTCGCCAACCGGACCAACACGTACCTGTTCAACAACGGCACCGAGACCGGCGAGATCCAGCGCACGCAGACCTACACGCAGGCGTTCGGCAAGCTGACCTGGCGCGCCGGCCGCGTCACGTCGTCGGCCTCGCTGCTGTTCACGCCGACCACGTCGGAAGGCACGCTGCCGGCCTACAACGGCGCGGCCCGCGACGTCATCACCAGTTCGTTCGCGGCCAACAGCGTCAACCTCGAGCGCGGCTTCCGCAGCCAGCAGGTCAACACGACCGGCCACGTCGACGTGGCACTGACCGGCGCCTCGTTCCTGTCGGTCCGCGGCGGCTACTTCCGCGACAACTACGAGGACACCGGCATCCCCAACACGACCAACTACATCTACCAGACGTCGAGCGTCGGCCTGGCGGGCGTGCCGGCCAACGTGCAGGGGCCGATCGGCACGCAGAACACGCCGCGCGCGCTGATCGTGGAGAACGACACGACCAGGCGCGGCTTCCTCAACGCCGACTACAACGCCGCCTTCACCGCCGGCGGCGCCCACAGCCTCAAGGCCGGCTTCGGGTGGCAGAACACCATCAACGACGCCAACCAGAACTACCCGGGCGGCTTCGTCAACGTCTTCTGGGATCGCAACTTCAACTTCCAGGGCGATCGCGGCCGCGGCACGTACGGCTACTACGAGGTCAACAACCGTGGCGTGCAGGGCGAGGCCGGCGCCAGCATCTACTCGCTGTACGTCCAGGACCAGTGGACGGTGGGCAACCGACTCACCCTCAACCTCGGCCTGCGCGCCGAACAGGAGAAGGTGCCCTCGTTCCGCGACGGCGTCTCGGCCATGGAGTTCGGCTTCGGCGACAAGCTGGCGCCCCGGCTCGGCGCCAGCTACGACGTCCGTGGCGATGGCCGCTTCAAGCTCTATGGCAGCTGGGGCCGCTACTACGACTGGACCAAGTACGAACTGTCGCGAGGCAGCTACGGCGGCGACACCTGGCAGGTCTTCTATCGCGGACTCGAGACCACCGACGTCGGCAGCCTGAACCTGTCCAGCATGCCGGGGGCCGATCTCTGGGTCGTGCCGGGCAACTTCCGCGATCGCCGCGTGCCCAACTTCGACTCGACCGACCCCGACATCAGGCCGATGTACCAGGACAGCACCAGCATCGGCACCGAGTACCAGCTCGGCTCGCACCTGTCGCTCGGCGTGCACTACGTCCACAACGACCTGTCGCAGACCATCGAGGACATCGGCGCCGTGGACGCCAGCGGCAACGAGACGTACGTCATCGGCAACCCGGGCCGCGGCCTGGCCACGGTGCAGTTCCCCTCCGGCGCCACCCCGGTCGGCTTCGCCGTGCCGCAGCCGAAACGGCAGTACGACGCCCTCGAGGTGACCGTCAACCGGCGCTTTGCCAACAACTACTTCTGGAGCGCGAGCTACGTCTACAGCCGGCTGTACGGCAACTACTCCGGCCTGGCCGCCAGCGAGGAGGTCAACACCCCGACGACCAACGTGACCTCGGCCACGGCCCAGCAGCAGACCGGCAGCATCGCCCGGCCGGGCGGCAACGCCAACCGCGCGTGGGACATCGACGAGATCTTCTGGGATTCGCGCGGCACCCTCGACGTGCTCGGTCGGCTGCCGACCGATCGACCCCATGTCGTCAAGCTGTATGGCAGCTACCTGCTGCCCTTCGGCACCCAGATCGGCGCCTTCCTGTATGCCGGCAGTGGCACGCCCCTGACGACCTACGTCGTCTCGACCAACCAGACGCAGCTGTTCGTCAATGGACGCGGCGACATGGGGCGCACGCCGGTGCTGTCACGCACCGACCTGCTCCTGTCGCAGGAGTTCGGCATGGGCAGCGGCAACAAGCGGCTGCGGGTGGAACTGAACGTGATCAACGCCTTCAACCAGAAGGCGACGCGCCACGCGTTCAACTTCCTCAATCGTGGTGCCGGCGCGCCGCGCCCGTCGTCGGCCATCGACCTCAGCGAAACCGACCTGTCGCAGGGCTACGACTTCAACGCGCTGATCACCGCGTCGCCGGACGGCGTCAACGCGTATGACCCGCGCTACGGCAAGGCCGATCTGTTCGACCCGGGGACGCAGGGGTTCGTGACAGTGAAGTTCCTGTTCTGAGCCCGGCTCGTGACGTGGGTAGGGCCCGCTCTCCGCCCCTCGACTCGGCTCGGGGCGACCTGAGCGCAGTCGAAGGCCGAGCGGGCCGTCACGGCCGGTTCGGAGAATCGGCCCTACCCAGGGCGCGCCCTCACCGCGTGCGGCGCAGCAACGCCAGCAGGTCGCGGTGCGCGAGCACGGCATCCGGCGACTCCTGGATCGCCTGCAGGTAGCGCTGGGCGTAGGGGGTCCCGTCGGCATCGGGTGAGGCGAGGGCGCGAACCTGTACGAGGATCGCGTCCTCGTCGAACTCGCCCTCGTCGGTGAGCATCGTGTCGATGTGCACGATGCTCTCCGAGATGGGGCGCAACCAGGCGAACTCCGGGTCGTGCAGGAGGATCTGCAGCAGTTCGTGCGCCGACGCGCGTCCGTGCACCCGTTCGTGCATGCGTCGCTGCCAGTCGAGGAGCGTGCGGTGCAGGCGCACCAGCGCCTCGCGGATCTCGTGCAGTCGGGTCGACGGGGACAGGGGTTCGGACACGGGGGCGCGGCCTCCGGCCTCAGCGTATCCCAGACGTGCCGCCGCCCGGACGGCGGAGCGCGCCGGCCCAGCCGTTCACGCCGGTGGACGGTCGTCGGCCAACCAGCTGATGACGACCTGCCGCAGCATCTCCGGGTCGTTGAGCACGCCAGCGACCTGCCATTCGATCCAGGCCCCGCGGGCGCCCAGGATCGTCGGCACGGCCCGCACCCCGAGCGGACGACGGGCCTGCCCGCGCTGGTCGACGGCCAGTGTCACGCCGCCGAGCTTGTCCTGCCACGCCGTCACGGCCGCCGCCGTCGTGGGGCCCTCGGTCATCACCAGCAGCACGCGCACCGCCCGGGCCTCGAGCGACCAGTCCACGAGCGCCTGCAGGAGACGGGCCGACGCCGGCGCGTCCGGATCGACGTAGATGATGAGCCACGCCTCGTCACGGGCCATGGCCACGACGTCGAGCGGGGTGCCATCGGCCCGGATCAGGGCGGCCGAGGGCAGCGGACGCCGTTCGAACGCCGAGGCGGGGGTACCGGCCAGGCAGGCACCGGCGACGAGCGCCAACGACGCCAGGACTCGGCGGCGCGACACGGAACGAAGGGCGAGCGAGCACGATGGCATGAGCATCACGGCTCCAGTCGGAAGTTGACGACCCGCGCGCGCTCGGCGGCCGTCAGGCCGAAGGCGGCGGCCGTCGGGTCGGCGGCGATGGCCCGCAGGCGCGTCTCGATGGCGCCGGCGCCGTCAGGCGTATCGATCGCAGCGAACAGCAGCAGGGATCGGCTGCTGAACGCCGGGACGGTGATCTGATAGGTGACGCGTGGCCACCGGTTGCCATCGATGGCCCCGTCAGGCGCATCGAAGGCCACCAGCGGCGCCTGCGGTGCATCGGCGCCGGCATACAGCAGGCCGAGACTGACCTCGTTGTTGGCCGAGCTGTCGTACACCAGCATGCCCCCTTCGGTCGCCGAGGCGGTCGTCGAGGCGGCGATGACGGCCGTCCGCGTCTCGCTCCGCACGTCCACCGTGACCGTGACGGGCAGCGCCGTCGGATTCGTGAACGTGTCGAGGCCGTAGACGTAGCCGCCCTCGGGTGCGAGCTCGGTCCGTCGCGACACCGACAGGGGTCCGCCGGTCGGCAGCGGTCCGTAGATCGCCTGCTGCTGCGGCGTGCCCGTGACCGTCCAGCCCGTCACGTCGACGCCGTCGACGCGCAGCGTGTTGGCGTGGTTCACGCCGCCTCCGTAGAGATACTGGAAGGTCGGCGAGAAGTAGCCGGACGAGACCAGCGCCCCGTTCGGTCCCAGGGTGTAGACGAAGCGGTCCTCGCCGAACAGGCCGATGTACTCGCCCTGGACCTGCCCCTCGTTCGGGAACACCTCGACCGGTGTGGGACCGAGGTTGGCCGGCCCCATGACGAAGCTCACGCGGTTGTACGCCTGCCAGTAGCCGTCGCCCTGCGGATCGCCCGGGTCGTTCGGCACGAAGTACTCGAACAGCACGACCGCCGGCCCCGTCGGCAGCGGACCGACCAGCAGCAAGCCATCCTCAGGCAACGTCGTCTGGTAGGCCCCCCCGGGCACACCGAGGGGACCACCGTGCTGCTCGCTGAGCGGCGTGATGCGCAGCCGCGTGCCAGGCGCGAGGTAGGTGCTCGACAGATCCATGTCGGCGTAGTTGTTGCGATCGAAGAACAGGTCGATGCGCCCCGTGCTGCCGGCCGTGGTCACTGTCGTCGCGCCGGAGGCGAAGCGCGCCTCGCTGCAGGTGTAGATGTACTCGTCGTTCTCCTCGTCGTAGATCTCCTGGCACTCCTGCCACTTGCCCTGGGCGTAGTACCCGCCCATCGGCACGTAGTCGAAGCGGCAGACGCCGCCCTGGGGCGAGACCACCTCGTTGACCCCGCACTGCATGTCCATGCCGGTGGGCCCGCGCAACGAGACCTCGGGCAGGTCGAAGAGCTGACCCGCCTCGCGATACAGCCGGACTTCGACCGAGGCCACCTCGGCGAGTTGCAGGTTCTCGGTGAGCACCGCATCGTCGGCGGCCAGCGTCACCTCGCGCTCGGTCGAGAGCCCGGACGGGTAGTGCGTCGCCACCAGCGTGTACGTGCCGGCCTTGAGGCCAATCAGGCGATAGGTGTTGCCGTTGATGCTGGCGTACCTCACCTGCCCCGACGCGCTGCGCGCGAACACCTCGACGTCCGGTGCCGGCACCGTCGCGCCGAAGGTGATCTGCCCGGTGATCACCGAGATCGGCAGGACGATGTCGCCGAGGTCGGTGGTGCCACCCTGCGTGGTCTGCGCGATCTCTCGCGTCACCGTCGGCGAGCCGCTGACATAGCTGTTGGCCGTCAGCGTCGCCACTCCGCTCGGCGGCAAGAGCACCGGCAGCGAGAAGCGGCCATCGGTGTCGTTGGCCCCGGCACCGCAGGCGAAGTTCTGGCAGGCTCCGTCGAAGGTGACGCGGACCTGCCCCTCGATGGGGGTCGCGCCGTCGCCCGCGACCAGTCGACCCGTGATGGTCGTGAAGACCACCGACGGTACCGTGATGTCGACCTCGAGTGCCTGGCCCGGGATGGGAGCGATCGGCCCGGTCGTCACGGCGGAGTATCCGGCGCTGGCCAGCCCCGTGCCGGTGTACTGCAGCCTGACACCCTCGATGGGCACGTAGCCCGGGTTCAGGGTGTACCGCCCCTCGGCGTTCAGCGGCGAGCCGAAGTGGCCGTAGCGATCGTCGAGCGTGCGCGGGAAGACGCTGCCCATGGTGATCGGCGTCGCGCCGTCGCTGGCGAAGACGCGGCCGGTGATCGTCGCACTGACGAACGGCTGGACGACGGTGATGTCGAGCGATCCGTCCGCCGTGGGCACCACCAGCTGGTCGTAGGTCGCGAACGTGGACCCGCCGAAGGCCGCGAAGGTCCGCACGATGACGCCAGCGCCCGACACCGCCAGATTGGTGGCCAGGAACTCACCCGGGGCCGGACTCGACCCCTGCGGGAAGCAGCCCGCTCCATTGGTGCAGACGGTCCGGAGCACCGTGAGATCGACCGGCCGCAGCAGCTGCACGCTGCTGCCGAGCGGCAGCGGCGTCACCCCATCGGCCTGGAAGATGCGCCCGTGCAGCGACACCGTGAAGGCGCGCACGACGACCGTCGTGTCGAGGATCTGGCCGTCGTTGGCGCGGGCGATCGACACCGAGGCCACTTCCGCCGGCGTCGTGCCGGCGCCGCGGAAGATGCGGAGTTCGGCCGTCGGCTCGACGACGAAGGCGATGCTGAGATCGCCAGCCGCGTCGGTGGTCCCGCGTTCCTCGAAGAACCCGTTCAGTCCGTCGCGCACCTGGATGCGGGCTGACGGGACCGGCGCGCCATCGGCCTCCCGCACGTGGACGCGCAGGGTGGTGATGGACGGCAGGAACGCGTCGAGCGCGATGGTCTGTGCATCGACGGCCACCCGCTGGTTCGCGCTCCTCGAGAACGGAGTCGCGTTGTTCGAGGGCTTGCGAGCCGTCGGGTGGAGCACTTCCACCCGGAACGTCGACGAGGCCGGGATCGGGCCGAAGGTGTAGCGGCTGTCGGTGCTGGTGACCGCGCTGAAGAACGTCCCGAGCGATCCGCTGACCGTGGCGAGGCGCACCGTCACCCCACTGCCGACCAGCGCGCCGGCCGTCGTCCGCACCAGGCCCGTGATCTCACCGAAGGCGGGCAGCGCGATCGCCGCGGCCGCCTGGCCGCCGTTCTCGACGGTGACCGTAGCGGTGGTCGTGGCCTGGATGGCCGAGTTCGACGGGTGGAAGGCGAGCACCGTCGCCGGCTGCCCGAGCGGGATGTCGGTGACCGTCGCCACGCCGTTGGCATCGGTGGTCGCATCGGGCCGGAAGAAGCCGGCGCCCGAGACGCGGACCCGCATGTTGGCCAGCGGGGTGCCATTGGCGCGACGCACGGTCGTCGTGATCGTGCCGTTGCCGATGTACCGCACCACGACGTCGGTCACCTGCCCCTCGATCACGGTCGTCGTCACCTGCGTGGTGAAGTTCGAGGACGGATCGGTGGCCAGGACACGCACCGTCCCGACGCGCACGCCGGGGAAGGCGAAGCGCCCGGAGGAGTCCGTGGTGGCGGACCGCTGGAACGCGCTGCCCGTGGTGCCTGCATACAACGTCACGGCGCGGTTG